>CAZBYM010000038.1:0-16026 GCA_964495745.1 uncultured Chryseobacterium sp.
TCATTTGAATATTTCTCGGGCATATTTTAGACTATTATATATTGGCTAATGGTATAACCCCAAAATTCTTCACCGTCGGGTATTCTCCAAGCGAACTCTATATCTTCGGTTGCTACAAATGCTGCAAAAAAACTGAATGCCCCCACTAAGATTGTAAAAGTCGCGCCAAGCATCCAAGAGGCGTTGTGGTTGTTGGAAACAAGGTTCAGGAATAGCACGGTTCGGTTCTGAACAATAAACCAGAATTTACCTTTCCACGGCATTAGTTCGATCTCTCTCGAAAAAGTTACAATTTCCTTTTTCCAGTACTTTCCGGCTTCAATGTAATTTCCAGAGTCAACCGTCTGCTTTTTCAGAATGCGATAGGTTTCGCGTTCATTCTTGATTGGGATAATTGCTTCAGTTGCAACCCAACTTTCAAATTCCTCATCGTCGGCAGGACTAACCATCGACTTTCCTTCAACCACCGCTTCGAATGAATTAATGCTACCATCAAGAATTGCTTGAGACAGATCAAGTCCATCCCTGAACTTAGCTCCTCTCAATATGAGATGCTTTGCAATGAGCGAATAGGTGAATAGAACCGGGCCCTTAAATTCTGCGATTGCGAAAACAGCAATACCAACGAAATCGGTTTTGAAAAATATAACAGGCTTGTGAAAAGTAGAACTCCAAAAGTCCGCAAGTTTTTCAAAACGCGAATTGTTAAAATATACTTTGTCCTTCCATGTGTTGGACTGCATACGAGCATTTTCCTTCACTGTCAGATCGTCAAAACTTACTTCACGATTGAACGTACAGTTCTTTATATTTAATGTGCTTTGAACTCCGCCGGATATCGTGATTGGTTGATTAAAAGTGCAATTGACAATCTCCACGACATTGCATCCGAAATTGATGGTGAGAGGCGCATTAATAATCTTGTCTTTTAGGCGTATGTTAAAAGATCCATCCCCGATATGTCGCCCCTTTATAGTTTCAAACTCCTCTTGTGTATTTAATTCTGACATTTCGTTGCTCATTGGCCTAACAATAAAATATGATTAACAAATAAAATGGAAAATCAATTGTTCATTCTATTGTTTTCACCCAAAATACTTCCTCTCCGCATCCCTGAACAACTTCCTCAGCAACTCAACATTTCCCTGAAACTGACCGGGTGACAAACGGATCTTAATTCTGTTCGATCGTTTTCCAACACCCAGAACATCCATTCCAGCGTTGCGCAATTCATTTATTGTTGCGGTAACATCGGTTGACACAATTTCAAGTCGTATGTGCTCAAGTTTCGCAGCGAATACAACATAATTCTGCGCATTTCCGTTGATGGCCAGTCCAACGTAATTGGTATTATAGTTCGGAACGGCATCCGGTGTAATTTCATGCACGAGGGAAAACAGTTGTTCCACAAATTTCATCATCGCCGGTGATGTTTTAGCTTCCCAATACGCACGGTCGCGCTGCACCTCGGTACTATCGTCGTTCGCAAAGTTGATCAACAAATCTTCGGCGCAACCGAACTTTTCAAGCACGATGAGCAAACGTTTCAGCTTGTCGGTACTGTTCCCATGCGTTTCCAGAAAGTAATTTCCATGGAGCATTGTGCCATGTCTGAGTTTCTCCTTGTCCGTTTCAACAGAAATTACGTTTCGTATCTCCGGGCTCAGAAAATGAGAAGGATTTTCCTCCATCAGTTTTCGCATCACCGCCACATACATATCTGTAATTGTTTTAGCCTCGAACTTCTCATCACGGAAAATGAAGTAGTCCAGCTTCCGGAATTTTGGATCCGGTGCGTCGTACAGTGTAAAATCTTCGTCCCAGTCCAGATCTTCCTCCACCTCCGCTTGCGGATAAGGCCAGATTTCCTTGAAACGTTTGAGCAGAAGTTCGCTTCGCGATTTCACCGCATCGACATTCCATTTATCTGTATTCTTTAAATAATCATTCAGCCATAGCTTGCTGGAGTTGTAGCCCTTGTCGGGCATTGTCTTCTTCTCGAAAAAGGATTTATTGCTGAGACTGGAATTATAGCCCGATAGTGTCAGGTTCCCGATTGTATTGAGGTATTTCTCCTTCAGTAACACCAATTCACTTTCACTAAGCTGTGCTTCCCATGCAGCATCCGGCGTTTGAGGGAAGATATGTTCAATTGTCATTTCAGCATGAGGGAGCGCAATCAGTTCCTTCGTGTTGTGATTCTCCAGCTTGCTGAAGAAATAATCGCGGTTCTTCTTCTGGATATTATAGAAATCCTTATCGTGAAACATTTCACCGATTTCCCGGTCGTTGGGAAATCTTCTGGTTCCTTTTTTTCGCGCCAATGCGTATTCTATGGATTCCACATAGTTCGATTCGTCGATCTCGGAATACAGATTCATGAAGATCTGGTTCAGCGCATTGGTTGGAAGTCCTACCACAAATCTTCTCCACGCAAGACTCTGCACCAATCTCAATACCTCGAGAAACTGATCGACGCTTATTTTCTTTGTTGCATAGTCGCTATATACGCTCAGCAGGAACGGATAAGAGACCTCAATCTCCAATCGCTTTATATTCTGTAATTCTCTACGTACCAGCTCATGCGTTTCCTGATCCGGATTCAGAAGCTTGTCATAGTAAATGGCAAACTCCTTAAGCGTAGGAAGCAGCACATTGTAGAACTCTGCATCGCGTGCGCTGAAACGTTTCTTAAATTCTTCATACACCTTCCCTTTCGCAGGAATTTTTTTCATTTTGAAAGTCAGAAAATCGCGAATGAAATCAGACACACGATTCTCCTGAAGTCCACGTTCACGGGCATGAATTTCAATATGGCTCCATTGCAGGTTGTACACCTTTTCCTGTTGGTCCGGATCGAGGCCCATGAGAATGTAATTGCGGATCAGATCGGCCTGAGATAAATCGAGCCCTGTTGAATTTAAGCTTTCGAAAATGCGTTGTGGATCGTCTTTACCGCGCTCCAGTGCCACTTCAACAAACATCAACCGGTTAATTCCCTCTATGATCTCCGAAAAGTTGGTCGTGTTGATCTCCGCGCTGAAGAACCGGTAATTCTCAATGATCCTTGAAAACTCGCCGAACGTATCCGGATTTTGTCCGTCGATAATATGTTTGAACGCCGAATTATTCGCAGCAGCCTGTTTGAGCTTCAACTTGCTGTTTTCGTTCTTCACGAATTTGTTCTGAAGGAATGTCTGTTGCAGTTCTTCCGCCTTTTCATCCATCCCGTTTCGTTCTGCATGATGCAATAGTGCCAGGTAAAGCAAGGAAATAGTTGTCAGGCGTTGTTGTCCGTCAATAATCACAAATGGCTTTACTTCGGCAGAAGTGAAAATCCCGTCGTGTATGTACACGATGCTACCAATAAAGTGATTGTCGGTCTTCTTTCTGCCCACATCAAGTATGTCGTTCAGCAGCTGGCTGCACTGCGGAACCGACCAGTCGTAGTTACGTTGGTAAACGGGAATAACGAATTGCGTTTTGTTCTGGGAGAGGAATGTGTTGAAGAGAGTTTCGGAAGCTTTCATGGGTGCGGGATGAGGGAGGAAGGTAGAGAATCCTGACTAATAATGCCACACCAACCCGTTCCTCTGCCGCTATTGCGGGCAGCAACGTTCCATCGATTATAACACTGCTCACGAGTTCAGTTACTACGCTCTTTTAGCCGGCAACGTATTGGCTTTATATTCCGATACAATCATTTCGAATCGAACGGCCAAATCGGGAAGTAACTTGATAAATAATTTTGCCAATACACAACCAAACATAACAATCAAGCAAACTCCAAGTGCGACCCAAAACAAAGCAGAACTGACAGCTCCTAGTATGAAACAATAAATGCTGAGTGCAATCATAGTTCTAACTATGAACGCAAAATTCAGTTCAAAATCATCAATCTCCTTTACGAGATCGTTGTACATCTTGCTCAATTCGTGATTCGGAAGAACCTCTCTAACGCGATGGTAGTATTCAACAATTTCATTCTTGGTTAAGTGAATGGATTTATATCGCCATGCGAACACACGTGCGATAGCTAAAGTTCTGTCCACATTTTTCTTCGTCACAATTCCATTCGATATAAACCGTCGTAGTCTTCGAAAACATAACCAATGAATAAGCTTAAAAACCCCGATCGAGATCCACGAGGTAATAAACCAGCACATTACAAACACAATGGCAGGAGCTACATATTTTCCCTGAAGAGCCCAGCCAATGTAACCTTGATTGACATCCGGTAATAAACTCTGAACATCATATTGGGTATTATAACAAATCTGATTTGTAATAACTAATGTGAAAATTAAATTAAGAATTATCCGAACCATAGGATAAAACTTCTTTTCCTTAATCCATTGTGCGAGATTGAAAACCTGTTCTGACATGGTAATTAAATTTAGCTGTTACTGAATATCAAATGCGTACTTATAACTAATTAACTCGTGCGTCTTCTGATTCTGCTTCCAGCCTTTTTCGTTATGGCTATAATCGACAAGTTGCTTTGTTTTCATGCTGCCAAACTTCTGCACCACAGAATCAAGAATTTCCAGTTCAGCGGGTTCAAACATTGACTTATTGAATTTTCTTTTCTTGTTCGGTTTGAATTGCTCACCCACTCCACCATTGTCGAACGGCGTTGAGTAAACATCTACATGATCTCGCGTTGCACAATAATCAAAAACAACATTAAAGTCGGCCACCACCGGGCCCATATCAATTGCACGATACGGCATTCCGCTTATCGAGAAGCCTGATTTTTTGAAATTGAAAAAATCGGCATAGAACAGCAACTTATTCATTTGTGTTTTCCAGGGTTTCAATTTCTCTGTGAAGTACACAATCATTTCTGTTACACGATCGAGGCTTGGCTTTCGGTAACCGGAGAATTCATAGGCTACATTTTCGTTGAACAGAACCGGTTTAAACTCCAATTCCGCCTCCTCTACCTTATTAATTAAGTCGTCGATTCTCGCGATTAATTTCTTTTTGAATGCGCCCTCCAATGATGAAATACGAACGAGCTTCCTGAATACATGCGGATCTTCTGCTAATTGTATCAACTTCGCATTCGCATCCGCCGGAACTTCTCCGTCTTCATAATTACGATACGTGTTCACACCAAACCCAAGTATCTCCGACATTTTTGTTGCAGGTAATTCATACTTTTCCCGGAGCTTTTTGATTTCGTCGGGGAAGGGGAGATTGTGTTTCTCCCGATACTGGTTATACACTTGATTGGTGTTGATCTCATCCAACTCGGTTGTCGTGAACTCCTCTTTGGATTCTGTGTCGATCAGAAAATGAAATTTAATCTTGAACTTTTCTTTTCTGAAAACGAATTCACGATCTTCAATTTTCAATTCTCTTTGCTTACCTACTATCTGGTTTTTCATGACTTAGATTTTTTGTAAGGCAATATCATTTTTCTTTCGGGTGAGTGAAACGAGATACAAACAACAGGCTTGCTGTATGCTCCCATTGTGATTTTAATATAGATTTCATTTCCCCTCCAAACTTTTCCAAACTCCCACATGTTTTCTTTTTTGTTCAGGTCATCGGCTAATGGACCACGATAGTAATCTTCCGCTTTTAATGAGTCAACAATTCCCTCACGCTGCATGGGTGTCAACTCAAAATCGAACAATGCCTGAACATTTTTTCCACGATCATTACGAAATTCAATGTTGTACACTTTCTTCTTCGAAAAGAATTCATTCAAAAAAACTCTGACTTGTTCTTGTGTTGCCATGGGATATGCACGGCACAAAACTACAACGACAAAAACAACTATATAGTTGTATATATATTAAAAATAGTGATTATTTAGCACCATAAAATTAAATTTGACCAAAATATCCATTTTTTGGCAACATTCTTGAACACGTGCATAGCATCACGAATCTCCCTCATATATTTCCGTATCAAATCGTATCACTTTCTTCAATTTGCCGGAAGTTGTGAATCACGAATAGCGAAAAAAAACGAACAGATGGTGAAACAGAAGATGGACTATAGCTTTTCAATCAATACTTCCTTCACCATCTTCCACGCCGCTTGCGCCTCGTACTGCTCCTCCGGTCGCAACAGCGCGGTAATATCACCGAGAAACTGATCATCCTTCATTTTCAACTCCATGCTCTCCAGAAATTCTTTTCGCGATGGAGGATTCGCAACTGAAAACTCCATGTACTTCTGATAACATCGAATGATCTTTTCTGTCTTGATGTCGGCTTGATCAGTCAGCGCTTTGTGCAAATCGTACAAGTCTCTTCCTTTTCTCCGTTGATACAGCGCACGCAACTTTGTGCCGAGTAATTCTTCGGGATGATAGGTAGTGATTTCGCAATTTCCCTTGAACCATTCGTTTTCGACTGCGAACGGAAACTTATGCGTTCCCATGACTGTGAAATGTTCGCGGCAATTGGTTTCCACTTTTAACCGGAGTTTCACAACGGGTGGAATCTCCGAATCGAAACGGTAGTACATCGTGAAGTTATGCGCCTTTCTTTTGGTTTGCGAATCGCCTAAAAATGACAAACGTTCTCGTAAGCGATCCGCGATTGGACCGAATGGTTCCGCAGTGATCTGCACAAGATCGATGTCTTCTGAATAACGGGGCTGTGGACTCAAGTAGAGTTTGTGCAAAGCAGTTCCTCCACGAAATGCAAGTTTACTTGCGAGAAACTCGTCAGAGAATATTTCTACCAGCGCGCGACAAATCACGAGGTCTTGTTCAACCTGCTCATTTGTTTGCCATGGAACTTGTTGTCGCCATGCAATAATATGTGCCTGCGGTATCATTCGTCTATTTCGAATTCAGTATTCACCACCACGTTCCAACGGTTTGCGGAAGAGAAACCTTTCATCAGTTTTCCCGGCTTCAAAGGTATTCGCAAAAATGAAAGTTCTTCTTTCTTCATCGCGTTAAACAACGCATCGGACAGATCCATCTTGTCACAAACATTCTGCAGGATCAATCCGAGTCGTTGCAGGGCAGTTACCTCTGCGTGCTGAAGAAGATCAACATTGAAACTTTCAGCACGTATTTCTTCCGAAAGTTCGTTGATCACAGTTGCTGCACGATTGATTCCACCAATCCGCTTTTCGAATTGCAGTAAATCGGTTGCAGTGAGCGCAGGATTTGAAACATTAATGTATCCCGATTCAGTTTTCTTTTTCTCCAGAAGTTTTTCCGGAAAATGTTTGACGCTGATGTAATTGATCTTCATTCCTTTCTTCAAAGTCGGACGCATCACTGGAAAACCAGTTGCCACAAAAAATTCCTGCGGTTGCTGGTGAGCAGATCCATGAAGAGCTGCTGCATTCAGGAGCGAAACATAATACGGCCGGTTCAGCGATTTCATCATTGCATCGATGAATAACGCCGGAGGCAAAACACCTTTGGCAGAATATTGAGGAGGAATGATGATGTAATATCCTTTGTGAGCAGAAAGTATGCGGCCTTTCTTCGCTTGACGTAACAGCGCAAACTTGATGGCGGTCTCACTCAACGATGGCATAGACGCTCGAAGATCATCTAACGCAAAACCATATTTGCCCTGGGCTAACTGATCGTTAACCCATGGTTCAATGCGATATGACGAATTTCGGATCAAGTGTTTATTTTGCTAAAGGTAGTGAAATTCGATACTTTATGCAAAGTATATAACTAGTATATTCACAAATTGGCTCAAAGTGCCGATTTCAAGCGATAAATAATTGAATTCCGAAGGATCAAAATCGAACTGAAAGCAGGCCTGAATCGTATCATCCTCGGATATTTTCGTATCAAATCGTATCAAAACCGGCAATTATTGACCAAAAATCCCGAACTCCCAACGAATGTAATAGTGGATGTGCCATAAATGACAGGAAAGTGAAGCTTTTGTTCACTATACTTGATTGTTCAATATTTATGAACATTAGAATATAGTGAACACGGTCAGTCATACAAAGCGAAACAAGGTCCTTCATAACGTCTTGGATCAACTCCATCTAACGCTCGGTGCAGGATGGAAAGTGCTAATGCGTCCTACCAAAAAAGCTCACGGCGAAGACCAACTAGTTATTCGAAAGGGATTTCTTGAAGTCTATCGTGCCGACATTTTTGTTCAACCCCATTTCAAAGAAGAGCACATCGTTCACAATCTGGGAAGATTCAAAAGCAAGGACAAGATTCTGGTGATTGCCGAACATATTCCTGCCAGGACGAAAGAACTACTGCGCGAACAAGAAGTCGATTATGTCGATGTTAATGGCAATTGTTACATGAAGTCATCTGGTTTGGAAAATCTCTACCTACAGGTTGAAGGAAGGAAAATTGCGGAATTTCGTAAAGAGAAATTCCCTCGTCCGTTTGCAAAAGCCGGATTGAAGGTGACTTATCTTTTTCTGAATAATCCAGCATTGCTTAATGCGTCCTACAGAGATATTGCTGAGAAAGCCGGTGTAGCGCTTGGTAGCATCAAGCTCATCATCGACGGATTAATTGAAGAAGGATTTGTCGTAAGGAAGAATCGCAAAGTAAACACTCTGAAAAACTTTGATGAACTTCTTGATCGTTGGACGCGAGCCTATGGAGAAAAACTTCGGCCTTCACTTGAAGTCGGAACTTTCAGTTTGCTCAAGTCGCAAGACATTATGAACTGGAGAGAAATCAAACTCAACAACGACAAAACCTGTTGGGGAGGAGATGCAGCTGCGAACTTATGGACGAACTGGCTTCGCTCTCCTTATCTTACTATCTATACTACGGAAACACGGCATGAGCTAATTCGGAATTACAAATTCATTCCTGATCCGAAAGGAACGATTAAAGCATACTCGAAATTCTGGACGGGAGATGATGGTGCAGAGAAAACAAATCCGATATTAACGTATGTAGATCTTGTGCTGGCGAAAGATGGGAGATGTTTGGAGACGGCGAAGATGATTTATGATAAATTTATCAGCATAAATTCTAAAAAACAGGATTGAAGAATAATCTTGACATGAACTACTCCGATCTCAAAAAACACTGCGAAATCCATTCCTTGCTTTCGCGCATAGTCATCGACGATTTTCTGATGAACTATGGCGCTGAGAAAGAAAAACTCAATCCAGTCATTCTTGCTGCGCTGAAAAAGTATAAGCATGTGGTTGCCGAATTTGAACTGGAACACATCAATCGATGGAATGCGCAGTTCATTGTGCATCACGTTTTCAAAAAGAACGGTGCTATCCGGAAGATTCTGAATCATTCCGAAATCAAGCGCTTACCTCCCGATCAGTATGCGCTCCTTGAACATCAGTCGCGAACACCCTGGAGGTTTGCGTTCTGCTACATCGTTGAAAATCCTGAAGAAGGCGTTTTCAAAATGATGGATACAATGACGTATGAGGAATTTATTCTCGTATCTCCCGGAATACAGGAAATGCTGAAGGAAACGCAACCACTCATGTGGTTCCTTCTCATTGGGTACAACGGAAAATGCTGGCAGTCGTTTGGTTTGAATATTCCATTCAAAGGATATACGGTTGACGATATATTTTTCTTTGCTACCGAATTGAATCCGCGAATTGGTGACGAAGAAACTTTAATGGAAGAAGTCGAGCGAAATCCTTTTCCGTTTTTTATGTTGTTATGTAACGCCGACATGCCTACAGTGGTTTCACGCGGTCACGAGACGGCATTTTTTGAAGGGGAACATGATGTATCAGCATTCTCTCCGGATAAATTGAAAGAGTTCTTCGATACTGCATGGAGCCATGACGTTTACAGGTTAACGTCAAAGACACATGGGGAGTTTCCGCATCTGGCAATTGCTTACTTAAACGAGCGCGATCATACGATCCTCACGACCGCCATGACTGAGTTTGGATATGTTACTTTGATCAGTGAGTTGGAATTAGCTGGAATTACATTGCATGCACATCCTGATGTAAGGGTTACGCCTGCGATGTTATCCGCAACAGGCAAGGTCCTGAACAAAAAAGTGGTTCTGAATCCTTACGAATCGTTGTTTGAACAGACTCCTTCTCCCGAAGACTCAGCACAAATGGAGAAGCTGAATGTCTTGATGAACATGATTCTTCCATTGTATAACAAGGGCAAGAAAATTAATATCGTAGAACTTGCAAGTAAAGCTGGTGTTGATCCGGAGACGGCGAAAGATCTGTGGAAGAAGGTGAAGAACCAGTGGGATGGGATGAAAAAGAAGCACTAGATACTTTGCAACATGTAACACAATGGCCGACTTGGTAGAGTTTCCATAGGTGGCCGAGGAAACCTTTTATCTGGTTTTCCGTCTTTCCTTTGACGTGTTAAAGGATCAAATTGATTCGTTCGCTTCGAGCAATCTAACGCCCGTACCTTTAGATTTCAAATGCAACTTATGAGAAAGTGTATTCTTGTTTGCTCGCTGCTGTTATTCAACTTCATGGTGCTGGCGCAAGTTCCGATGCTCAACATTATCAGTTCAACGGAATACCATACAGCCACAGGAGGCGTAGTTTCCACCAACGGCAGAAGTGCATTTATTTGTGGAAATACGTTCAACTTTAATCAACCTGAGTTGCTACGATTTGCTCATGACGGCTCAATTGACTGGGCCTTGACTTATCCGACGATTCAGAGCGGAATGCAGTTTAAAAGCATTACAATGCTTAACAATCTCTATGTCGCGGGTGTATTTCAGGATACTGCATTTGTAACCGCGTTTGATACGAGCGGAAATATACTTTGGAGTCGTAAATTAAAATTTCTTGGTTACAACAATGGCTCCGCGCTGAAAATACAAACAGATTCCAGCAATTTATATTTCGTGACAGGCGTGATGGACACAGCAACAAACATTCCATCGACATGCATTACCAAGCTTGATCTGAACGGAAACATTGTTTGGACGAAAAGATTATCACTTGCTGCCGCTTTAGCGGATCTTGCGTACTCTCCGACATCGAATCGTTTAGCACTCGTGACTGCAACCGGAGGCACTTCATTTCTTACAATACTAGATACTTCAGGTGCTGTGATCAATGCGCGAAGCTATCTATATCAGTGCTGTAACGTAGCACCTGCGTGGGATTCGGGATTTGTAATTTCATTTTTCTACCAGAGTAGACCGATCCTAATGCGTATAGATTCTAACGGGTCTCCAATATGGACGCGCCAATTTTCAGATGGAAGTAATTGGACTGCTCCTCAGCCTGCTCTTACCCTCATTGATGGCTATTGCTATTACGGTATTTACGACAACAACTCAGACGTCGAACTCTTGAAACTTGATAGCACCGGTTCTATCGTCTGGTCGAAAAATTATGCGCCCCATTTAGGATATTCAATTCTACACGCGGTAGCCCCCGACGATAATGGTAATTTGTGGATGCTGGGAACAAGAAGCGTTATTAATGATGAGTACTTCGTTGGAAGTGACGATACAATGAATCAAACAACGTGCATTTCTTTTCCTGGAACTCTCACCGATTCGATCGTTCCACCTTATGATTCTATGGTTAACATTTCCACACAAACAATATTAAGTTCGACTATTGTAATGAACGAAACCTTAACCAGCGTTTCATTGACTGAGAATTATGCATGTTCAACCGGAACCGAAGAGTTTGTTCAACCTGCAATCGTGAATGTATACCCCATTCCAGCTTCGGACTTTATAACATTTCAGTTTGGGACGCATCAAAATCGAATCGCGGAAAAGACGATCACAATACGTGACGTAACCGGTCGCGAAATTACGTCAGCAACTTCTGATCAGAATGTTGTTTCAATTTCTGTAGGTCTATTACCCGAAGGAATGTATTTTTACGAAGTGTTCACAACCAACTCAAAGCTCTCCAGCGGAAAATTTGTTGTCTCGCGTTAGATTCCTTTACTTTGATTCGGACGAATGACTGGGACGAGGTGTCTTATCTGACACGTCACAAAAAGTAAACATACCATCGACTGACAGTCAAGGTATTTCAGATATACATTCGATTCTCTCCCAAACCGCATCCTCACCCTACACCCTCACTCCCACAACACACACATCATCCGTCTGCTCCGCTCGCGACCTCCACGACTCAAACGACTCGGAGAGAATCTGCCGTTGCCGATCCATGCTTTCGGTCTGTATAGATAACAGCAATGTTTTCAAACTACTCGCTTTGAATTTCTTGCCGTGTTCACCGCCGAACTGATCGACGTAACCGTCTGAGAAAATGTAAATCGTGTCGCCCGACTGAACTGTGATGTTATGCGTAACATATGGAATGGGATCGTGGTATTTTCCGATAGGCTGCTTGGTTGCTTTGTAATCTTCTACTTCTGTTGCGCCTTTGCGGATGATCCATAACGGATTATTTGCACCGGCGTATGTCAACGAATTTCCATTCAGCGCACACATCGCCACATCCATTCCGTCTTTCACGTCCTCTTCAGATTTTTCGAATTCGGAGATGACAATCTCACGGGTCTTGTCGAGTATACGACCGGGTTCACGCAAACCGAATTCACGAACGGCGCGGTTTAATCCGTTGTGACAGATCACAGATACCAACGCACCGGGAACACCATGACCTGTACAATCGCAAGCCGCGAACAATATGGTTGTACCGTTTGCGGAAACAATCGGCTCCAGCCAGTAAAAATCTCCGGCAACAATATCTTTCGGTTTGTACAATACAAAGCTGTCGGGCAAATGCGATTTGATAAGCTTCGCCGATGGAAGAATTGCCGACTGAATTCGCTTTGCGTAATCAATGCTGTCGATAATTTCTTTCTGCTTCACTTCGACCAACACTTTCTGATGTTCAATCTCCCGCTTCGCCCGCTGTGATTTTCTGTAGTTGACAAAAGCAATCACTGCCAATACACACACGATGAGCAAACCGAGTCCGCCAATCCACAACAAACGACTTTGTGCTTCATTTACTTTATCCTTTGCAGAGAGTTCGAGCGATTGATTCTGAATAAGAAGATCTTTTTTCTCTGTTTCAAACCTGGCTTCTGTTTCATGCAGAATCTCCATGTTGCTGGCGTTGCTCAAGGAATCAGCTACTCTGCTGCTCAGATCCATATAGTAGAATACACTGTCGGGATTGTTCTTCAAAACATAATATGCTCCAAGTTGTCTGTACAACGACTGCTGGTTGTCCTTTATTCCCATCTCCGTGGCAATGGACAATGCTTTGAACAAATAATCGTGTAGCAGTTTTTCATTGACCGGTTTTTGCTCACTCAAAAGTTCGCTGTACGTGAGATAAGCAGGAATCAGCGCGTAGTAAAAACCATTTTGCTCCAGGTAAGGAATGGATCTTGTGAAATAATATTTACTGGAGTCGCTCCGTCCCGATTTGTACATCATACCGGCATACTCTGCCATGGTTTGATAATACCACGCGCTGTCTCCCAATGAAAGTGCATTGTTCATGGCTTTGAACATATACACCGAACCATCTTTCGTATTTCCGAGAAAGCGGTAGTTGTTACCCGCACCCATGTACGCCATGGTGAGTCCTCGTTTGAATCCTACTCGCTCGTAAATTTCAATCGCCTTGAGTATATTGTCCAGTGCTCCTTGGTAATCTTTCATGGAACTCTTGACAACAGCAAAGCTTTGATAGACTTTGCCAATTCCCTTCTCGTTGTCAATATCGCGAAAATAATTCTGGGCTGTCGTGTAAAGTGCAATTGCCGAATCCATGTTTCCGAGCATGTGCTGACGATTACCCAACTGAATGTATGCATCACCTATTGCAATCGACTTTTCAGGTGCAATCTTCATTGCTTTGTCGGCATAAACAACTACTGAATCCGGATTCGCACCAAGATAATACCGAGCGAGCATGACGTATATTTTTGCTGCTGAATCCTGGCTAACTGTAAGAGCAACTCGGTTCAGAGAGTCGGGTAATGATTGTTGTGCTTGTGCACTTCCGAAAAAAAGCACTATCAGAAAACCGGCAGCCACGTGTAGCTTCTTCATCTGTTTCATGTGTTAATGAAATGATTAAATAAAGCTAGGTAAAAAGCTTCAGGAAGCTTCGGATATTATTAAATCAATTGGACCCGTTAACGGAAACACAACGAATGACGGAACGGGAGATGCAGTCTTGGAAATCAACTCACCGGGAAAATTATGATGCTAAATCTCAAACCCCTGATTAATCACTTCCTTCCCATTATTCGTATACACCACCGAATACTTCCCCGGTGCCCATCCAATAACCGTCAACGCAAAATCAAATGTCACTTCTACACCTGCAGGAGCATTAATTACGCGCGGACTTGTATGCAGAACTTTTCCTGTGCTGTCTTTGATCACGCCATACAAGTGAACTTCTTCTGTGCTTTCGAACGTAATTTCGCCTTTCACTTCTTTCGGAACAATCACGAATTCATGTTCTGGTGTTTCTACAATTTCGGAAGCAGTGTTGTACCAGATGTTCGCTTGACCAGTTTTCGTGCAGATGTACTCGCGTAGTTTTCGTGCAGCCGAAGTATCGGTATCTAGAGTAACGTAACCCAATGGCGATTGATCGGTAATGCTCCAGATCGCATGCTGAATGGTGTTCTCATCTTTTATTCTCAAGGAGTCCATGAACGAAAGTAGGTTGAGAAGATCAGTATTTTTCGTTTGGTCCATCCGGAATGTCGTTCCTTCATCGCATCCACGGTCGTGAAGTTCTGTGCAGTACCCAATGAAATCAAGTGTCTTGGATTGGTTATTGTTGAGTGCAAAAATTTCCTCTTCGCTTCTGATGAGTGTTTGTTCTTCGTCGGCATCGGGACTGAAAGTTGTACCCAATGGCATTTTAAGTGTCAATGATTTTCCACTGATATTTTTAACGACCACTTGTATCCCATTAGCATCGTATGTGCGGTAGGGCACAATCTCCATTTCAATTTTCTTTTCGAGAAGTGCTTGAGAGATAGTAATCGAATTGTCGCGTGAAGTGAATGATATCAGGACAAGTCCGAATAATGCAATCACAGAGATGTTTCTTAGGGTTTTCATACAGATACAGATACAGATGCAGATTAAATTATTCCCGAATGCGGACAAAGATGTGGGCCCACTCATTTGTAACGCAAGTATCGGGCAAATATTTTCTGCAGGGAGTATTATCACCATTATTGGGGAGAAGCTGAGTTGCCTGCGGCACTTTTACACTCTTTGACAAGCTGAGAGCGGGCTCAGGCACAGCGACAAAGCGTAAGTCATCGCGAGCCTGCGAAGCGATCCCAAGAGTTGAAACCGCATTGAGAAAGGTTTGTATCGTAGGGCGATCGCTGTTAGTCCGACCGGGCTGTTACCCGCCGTAGGATGGTTCACGAATAAGCATTGGTTTGAATGTAGTGGCCGCTACAGGAGATTGCTTCGCAGGCTCGCAATGACTGTAGACGGCCCGCTAACCGTGAACCGAGAATCTCTTTATATTGCATCAACAAACAACAACACAAGGATACACTCTCATACCGCCCTTCTCAATGGAACACACCGCCCTCGTCTGGCTACAAATCCCGGCAGAAAATATTACCCGCGCAGCCGAATTCTACAACAAAGTTTTTGGATTTGAATTCTTCTTTGAAGAGCTTAACAATATTCCACACGCAGTTTTCAAAGCGAATGCAAAAGGACTACGACCGGTTAACGGAACATTGGTCGAATCGAAGAACATGAATCGTGAAACGAGTGGATGCGTTTTGTTTTTTGAAGCTACCGGACAATTCGAATTCATGACTCAGAATATCGTAAACAACGGCGGAGAAATTGTCATTGCAAAAACTCTGATCAAGAAAAAAATTGATGCAACATCCGGTACAATCCCAAACACGTACATTGATGGAAAACCAGGTTACTTCGCTCATTTTCGGGACTCGGAGGGGAATAAGATGGGGCTTTACGGATCTCACTAGTCTGGAGTCGGTAGACGGAAGACGAAAGTGAGCTCGTATCATTACTGTCAGTCCTTCTTTTTTGAATTTAAGTATCGAATCAGTCCACTAATCATTTTGTGTATTTCAACAAGTTCGGAACGAAGTGT
>CAZBYM010000039.1:0-6512 GCA_964495745.1 uncultured Chryseobacterium sp.
ATTTTCTCCTAATGTAACATTCAGTTCCTGCGAGGATAAACTCAGTGCAAGGAAGAGCCCAAGAACAAGTGTAGCCGTTTGTTTCATTGTGTCTGTTTTACGGAAGTTACCCCGATACGCACACATCCACGCATGAGATTCATATCTGGCGATATTCATCACGCAAATGGCAGAAAATTATTACAAGAAAAAAGCGCCCCACCATGAATCCGATGAGACGCTCTACTATTTTCCGCCAGCGATGCAACTCCGTTACTCCAACTGACCACTGACTACTGATTACTGACTACTGATTACTGTCTACTGACTACTGTTTATTGTACAAGCAACTTCTCCGTCCCCAATTCCACTTCACCACTTCTCACTTTCACAAAATACATTCCTGCATTCAGCGTCGTACGATCCAGCATCACAACATTACTTTTCAATCCCGCTTCCGAGTAAACTAATTTTCCGTTTACATCAAACAACTCAAGCGTCATGTTGTCAAGTCCGAATGAAGAATAATTGAACAGCGAAATACTTACTTGCTCTGTCATCGGATTTGGTCCGAGTGTCATTCGGAAAGGATGATAAGCAGCTGACGAATTTGAAGTAGGGAAAGCTCCTTCGTTGATTGTATTGTGCTGATCAACCGGATTACTCCACGGGCGATCTACAATTCCGGAAGGCCAGATTACTACAACACTGTCAACGTAATCCCAGATACCAAGTCCAAAATGCACTGCATGCGTATTCTGAATTCCATATGCTTCTCCTCCGCGAACTTCACGCACCTGCACGCCCCAACCGCCGTAAATTTTTACAATCGCACCTATTCCGTTCAGGTTACTCATTCCCGATGTTGCACCACCAACGAGATCAAACACAACATAATGATTGTTCGTCACTGTTGTATTCATCCACAACTTATCATTTCGCGTTGATGAAGGCGATTGATAAATATCACAGTAACTGGTGTAAACATCCAGCAATCCATCATAGTTCAAATCACCAACCGCGTGTGCTGTGGCTTGAAACGAATTGTATGGAAACGGATTTGCATTCGCAGTGAATGTGTTATTCCCATTGTTGTGATAGAGAATGTGCGTGTCGCCACTGATCAGAAGATCGATGTATCCATCATTATCAAAATCATGAAACGTTGCGTTCTCTCCGAAAATAGTTGTTGTGTTTGCAATTCCTGATCCGGTCATCGCATCTGTGAATACTCCTGATCCGTTGTTGATCATGAGTTTGCTGTTCACATCATAATTCAAAACAAACGCGTCCTGATCTCCATCATTATCAATATCGCCCCAAGCCGTGCTCCAACCTTGCGCTCCATCGCGAAGTCCGGTCCAGTTCGTTGCATCTTGCGTATAAGTGTAATCTCCATTGTTGATGAACACCTCATCGATTCTACGAGCATCCAATGGGTTGCTCACTCCCTCAGGTCAAGTAACAGAGTTGACGTCTTGAAAGAATAGCAAAGCCCGTTGAGAGAAATCCTCAACGGGCTTTTTTTCATTTGACTGTTTGATCGTTTGGATTTTGTCTTTCTGGTTATTATGAATTACATTAGCTAAGCATTGCAGCGAATTCCCCCTTCGTTGCGAGGTAGTTTGAATGAATGACAGACCCTAAGTTTTGTCTGATTATTTTTTTACTAACTATTAATACCTCGCAAAAATGAAAAAAAAACAGCCTTTTAAGAATTGCATTGAGTTGTGCAGTATTGTTTTCACTGGCATCTCGTGCTCAGCAGGGAATCTCTTGCGGGAATTCCATTTCGCTGGATCTAACGCCCTGTATTTCCGCTAAAGAAATGGGAACCAATGAAACATGGTTTCAGTTAACTGCACAAACAACGGTGGTAAAAATCAGAGTCTCTGATCCTACTGATACAAGCAAACCTCATATTCATAGAGTAGTTTTATATGACGATTGTAATGGTACTCAACTTAACAATGATTATGCTACTTCCAAGACTGATGGTATTCTGGAGTTGTGGTATACTCAACTGATTCCCGGCAAACAGTATATTGTTGAAACTCAAGAACAATTTGGTTTGCCTGTGTGCGATCGTTGTACCAAGCCGGGCGCAGGCACGTTTTTCGATGTTTGCATAACCCATATGCCAAATGGCACTTTGCAGCCGTTGACACCTTGTGTAGAATCATGTGGAAATAATCTTTTTGTTAACGGCGATTTTGAAGCGGGGAATACTGGTTTTTACGTTGATCAAGCAGTAACATATCACAACTGCACTTCTATTCCAGGCCCTTTCTATTATGGCATCTGTAGTAATGCTAATATTCTGACTTCATGGTGGCAGGAGCCAGCACATTCCGGAATTTCATATTTCGTTGATGATGGTGTTACTCCTTCGAGTCAGCCCGATGTTGTTTTATGGTCGCAAAATGTTCAGGTTGTTCAGGGCAAAGATTACTGTTTATCATTCTGGTTCGCGAACATTGACCCCGCGGACGCTGACGCAGGTCATCCACCACACATTATTATTGATTTGTGGGGCAACAATACAGTTGTACAGCATCTTGATCTTGGCAATATTAATGACGTGGCAGGATCCAATCCGAATCCCTGGATACATATATCGTTTGTTTGGTCATCGGGAAGTAACACCGCTGTCACCGTAGATGTCCGCTCTTTTGATAACGGCAACAGCGGGAGCGGTAATGATTTGGGAATGGATGATTTTGAAATGTCGGGGCTTGCACCTGCAGGCCCAACGATTTCAGCCTCACTACCTAATCCGATTTGTACAGGACAGACATTGACGCTTTCAGTTCCGCTAACACAGTACGAAACCGTTGTCTGGCAACCTGGAAACTTTACAACATCATCAATTACTGTAACGCCAAGCACCACCACCACATATATGGCAACTGTAAGTGACGCTTGTAATACCTACACAAGTACATATACCGTGCAGTTCATTCCGTTTTATCCGGCCTTTACTTATAACCCACCATCTATTTGTGTACAAACTCCGGTTACTTTCTCAAATAATACTGTAACATCTTTGCTCACGACTTATCTGTGGGATTTCGGTGACAATACTACGTCTACAGCGACGAGCCCAACGCATATATATAGTTCTCCAGGAACATATACGGTTACACTAACGGCTTCCAATTCGTGCGGAACCCTGTCGTTGTCGCAAGTTGTCAATGTTATACCTTCAACTTCTACATACAACGTGAATTGTTGCTCTGGAAATCTGCCCACTAATTATTTTACTTATGATGAACAAATCAATGGTCCGATCTTTATTGGAGGACCACTGAGTAATCCAACACAATGGACCCCCGCGAATGGGACAATCTATGTAAGAGGAATTGTTACGATTGTTACAGGAGCATCGTTAAATATTGCTCCCGGAACAGTTGTTGAATTTGATCCGCTTAGCAGGCTCGTCGTTCAGCCCGGTGCTTTGCTCACAGTGAATAGTGCTACGTTAAAAGGACTTTCCGTTTGCGGTACAATGTGGCAGGGAATAGAAGTGTGGGGTGATAAAAACTATTCTCAATCGGCAGTTATTAATCCGCAGACTGGTCAATTGTACCAAGGCAAGGCGGTAATCTCGAATTCAATCATTCAGGATGCGCATAATGGAGTTGTATGCGGTCGTTCTGCTGGCAATAATTACGACCCGAACAAAGGAGGTGGAATATTAGTTGCAACTGGTACGCAATTCCTCAACTGCGGGTACAGCGTGCGTGCTACACCTCATCCACATGTGTCAAACACACGTATTACAAGTTGCAGTTTCACCAGTACTACACTTCTCGATCCAGGATACAACACGTTAAATAATTATACGTATCCAAATCCAAACAATCAACTTTACGGTTATGCAAATGGTGCGCAACGTACATACACGCATGTACAAACCGTTGGAGTGCAATTTCTCCTTGTTGGCGACAACACATTCAATAATTCGGAGTATGGAGTTGTGGGAATTCACTCATCCCTTAGGGTCATTGACTGGGATGGAAATGGCACAGGCAATACTTTTTCGAACACTAAAACCAGCGAGTTGCATGGAAATATTTTCGCATCCCCTTTCTATGCAAATAGAGTGGAAAGGAACATATATTCGTCGACCTCAAAAGCAATTCACTCTGTAAATGGAAATGGCGATCGAATAATTAATAATAGAATCATTTCTGCGAGTAATATCGCTATCGGAGCGCAATCCTCACGGGCATATACCATAAATGATAATTCCATTGGAGATGCAAGTTTGATCTGTCCGATTGGAGTTGTCGCGAGCAGCAGTGGCATTATGGGTGGAATGATCGGTTATACGAACGGCGGAAATCTATTTACTCAATGTAATTATGGAGTTGTCACTTTCGGCAATAATCCATTCCTCCAGATTCATTGCAACAATCATGACAATCAGCCGGGCCCTACTTTGGTTACCAATAGTTGGTATAATATGATGAATAGCCCGTTGGCAAATCAAGGTCGACCAGCACTTAATCTTACTGATGATCGCGCAGGAGCTGGCAACAAATTTATTCAGACAACACCAGTTACCAATGAAATCTTCTCGGGAAATATTGTGTTTGACTATTATCGACACAACGCAGATCAGTTTGGAAATTCAACAATTGTAACGCCAACACCAATTGGTGTGCTTAATAACGCCAACGTCATTAACACCAATGTGAACGAGACTTCGACTTCATGCATTCCGAGTCCGCCTTGCACAAACTGCAGGACACAGCTCGATCAACTGGATGTACAAATCGCGGCTTTGGAAACGGAAAAGACAGAAGTCAGTGCGTTAATAGATGGTGGACAGACTCAAGTTTTACTTGATGCAATCAATTCAAACATGTCTGGCGGCCAGTTGAAGAATTTGTTGCTGGCAAACTCTCCGCTAAGCGACCAGGTGCTGTTGGCATACATTGCGAAAAATGGAACACCACCGGGTTTAATCAAGGATGTTGTCGTTCCGAATTCTCCGGTGTCCGCTTCAGTTCGTCCTGCTTTGTATTCTAAGATTAATTCGATGCCGAATGGAGTTAAAAACCAGATAATAGCGGCTCAATCATCTTCCAATAGAACTCCGGCAGTTGTAGATGCAGAATTGCAAGTGGTTATAGGTGAACGTCAGTTCGTTTATAACCAGCAACAATATTTCTACGCAGACCAGTTTGAAGTGGATACAACGGTAAAGGATTCCATGTATTTGCTTTTGCTCCGGGAGAATACCGAAGCTTCTAAAACCACGCTTGCTTCAGCTTATCTCGCCGATGAAAATTATCCAGCTGCGTTAAATGCAATTAATTCACTTGCACCTACTAATGCGGAGGATCAAGCAGAGAAGGATCTATTGATGCTGTTGTACACTATTCACTCCGTAGGCAGAAACATTTATTCAATGACCTTTGACGAAGTGCAAGCCGTTCGGAATTTTGCAAATTTCTCTCAGGATTGTCCGGCGAGAGCAAGTGCTCGGGTGATCTTGTTTGTTGTTTTCGGGGAACCCATTGAGATGGAATTCAATCCCAGCGCTAATCGAATTTCTTCGGAAAACCAAACTCAAGAAACAAGTGAGGATGTTTACTTAGGGGAGTGTTATCCCAATCCGGCAAACGATAAAGTGAGTGTGGGTTACAACATTCCTGAAGGCTCAACCGGAATGGTTGAAGTGTTTGATGTCAATGGAAAAGTTATTTATTCACAAACCGTGCAAAGTGACTATCACGTAATTGAAATTGCTACTGCTGAATGGTCAAGCGGAATGTACTTGTGTAGGTTGATTGTAAATTCTGAAATAATAGGGGAAGAAAAAATTGTAATATCTAACGGAGAATGAACACGTGTAGATTACTCTGTTTTATTATTTTGATGCTTCCACAATTTGCGGTGGCTCAAACATGGAGCAGTTTGGGAACCGGTTTTATCGGTGGGGGGCCGGCCGGCTTCTATTCGTCCACCAGGTTATGGATTGGTTCAGGAGGTGGCGGGAACTACACGTTTGCTGGTATAGAAACAAGAGGCTTGTGTTCATTGTACGGGAGTGAAATAGACACCCTTCCCGGGGGGTTTTGGGGCGGTACTGGCATGCACAGTGCAACTTGGTTTCAGGGTAATCTCATTGTTGGAGGCAATTTTCCTTATGCAGGACCGCCACCTTCCGGTGTTCCCTTTACATCCGAAATTGCAAGTTGGGACTCTTCAACTCAAACATGGAATTCGATAACACCACTCGCAGGGATAGATTATCCTCCGGGTTGCATGCAGGTGTACAATGGCGATTTATATGTAGGCGGACGTATGACAACAGTAAATGGCGTTGCGTGCAGCAGAATTGCAAAGTGGAATGGTTCATCATGGTCAAATGTGGGTGGTGGTGTAAATGGACCGTTCGAAGAAGTAAGTGCACTGGTTGAATACCATGGGTGGTTGTACGTGGGTGGAGATTTTTATACAGTAGGAAGCGCTAATTTGCCTGCTCGGGGAATTGCACGCTGGAATGGAACTCAATGGGA
>CAZBYM010000039.1:6522-16006 GCA_964495745.1 uncultured Chryseobacterium sp.
TGGAATGGCAGGTGGCATAACAAGAATTGAAGCCATGGCGGTTTACAATGGAGAATTATATGTGGGCGGAAGTTTCGGAAGCGCAGGGGGTGTTTCTGCTTACGACGTTGCACGCTGGAATGGAACTCAATGGGATTCTGTTGGAGCTGGAGTTGGAGGCTGGATAAACGCTCTGGAAGTTGACACGATCAATGATCTGCTGTACGCCGCGGGTCAATTTACGTACGCTGGAGATTCTGTCGCGTTTGGTGTTGCTGTCTGGAACGATACAGTGTGGAGGCCCGTTGGTAGTGGCCTAGATACCTTGTGGTCAACAATTGATCTGGAAATCTTTAACGGGGAACTCTATGCTTGCGGTGCTGTTGTTACGGTAACTAGTTCAGGCGATACATTGAGAAACATTTACAAATTCAATGGAACGAAATGGGTGAGCGTAGATGGTGGTGCAAATAATTCCGTGCTTATGATGGAAGTGTTCGAGAATAATTTGTACGCTGGCGGGGGGTTTGTTACGGAGTTCGGTGGTATACCTGCTAATAATATCGCCTGCTACGGCACAACTTGCCCGACTTCAGTGGGAATAACAGAGCAACCACCACAAGTCCCTTTTTCAATGTATCCAAATCCGAGTGATGATGTGTTGCACATTACCAGCGTAGAAACGCAACAACTTGTTTTTAAGATGTACAACAGCGCAGGTCAACTTGTGAAAGAAAAAAAGTTTTTTCAACGATTAGACTACTCTCTAGAATCTCTTGCTGCCGGAGTTTATACCGTGCAGATCAGTTTGGAGGATGGACGCAGGGCGCATAGTGAAGAACTTATAGTGAAATAAAAATGCAGATTCCTCCAAGGGGTCCTTCGGACAAAAAAAACAAAAAGCAAAAGCCCGTTGAGAGAAATCCTCAACGGGCTTTTTTATTTTCTTTAAATTCAGAGAAGCAACTCCGTCACTCCAACTGATTACTGACTACTGACTACTGCAACTGACTACTGACTACTGACTACTGTACCAACAACTTCTCCATCCCCAATTCCACTTCCCCACTTCTCACTTTCACAACGTACATTCCTGAATTCAATGTCTTGCGATCAAGAACTACAACATTGTTTTTCAATCCAGCTTCTGAATAAACCAATTTTCCATTTACATCGAACAACTCAAGTGTGATGTTGTCAAGTCCGAATGAAGAGTAATTGAAAAGTGAAATACTCACCTGCTCTGTCATCGGATTTGGTCCGAGCGTCATGCGGAAAGGATGATACGCCACTGAAGAATTTGAAGTTGGAAATGCTCCTTCGTTGATTGTGTTGTGTTGATCAACAGTGTTGCTCCACGGGCGATCTACAATTCCTGAAGGCCAGATCACAACTACACTGTCTATGCTCGTATAAATTCCCAAGCCAAAATGAACTGCGTGTGTGTTCTGAATTCCGTAAGCTTCTCCACCACGAACTTCACGAACCTGTACTCCCCAGCCGCCGTAAATTTTTACGATTGCGCCAATTCCATTCAGATTACTCATTCCGGAAGTTGCGCCACCTACAAGATCAAATACTACATAATGATTGTTGGTAACGGTTGTGTTCATCCACAATTTATCGTTGCGTGTTGACGAAGGCGATTGGTAAATATCGCAGTAGCTCGCGTATACATCAAGCAATCCATCGGAATTCAAATCACCAACTGCGTGTGCTGTCACCTGATAATTGCTGTAAGGAAATGGAGCTGGCACTGCAGTAAACGTAGTGTTACCGTTGTTGTGATAAAGAATGTGTGTGTCTCCGCTGATCAAAAGATCAATATAACCATCATTATCAAAATCATGAAAGGTTGCGTTCTCTCCAAAGATTGTTGTCGTGTTCGCAATTCCGGAGCCAGTCATTGCATCCGTAAATACTCCTGATCCGTTGTTGATCATGAGCTTACTGTTCACATCGTAATTCAAAACAAAAGCATCCTGATCGCCATCGTTATCTACATCGCCCCATGCCGTGCTCCAGCCTTGAGCTCCATCACGAAGTCCTGTCCAGTTCGTTACATCCTGCGTGTACGTATAATCTCCGTTATTGATGAACACCTGATCAATACGACGTGCATCAAGCGGATTGCTCACTCCCTGGCGACAATGTGTAATCATCAGATCAATAAAACCATCGTTGTTTACGTCAGTCCAGATCGAAGCATAGTTGCCACTATTATCTGAAGAAGGTACAGTAGCAAGCGACATGAGCGATTGATTGTTCGTCCATCCGTTTGTTGTTCCATCACCAACGTAAATGTGTGATTCTGCATCGTCATTACAAACGAAAGCATCGAGATAACAATCGCCGCTTACGTTTGCGAAATTACATCCCTGTACAAATATGAATCCTGCGCTGGTTGAAACTGTGATATTCGTACTTGTGTAATTACTTCCGTTCCAGTGAAGAATTTTTGTAGAACCATAATCGCCCCACAACACGTCGTTGAATCCGTCGTTGTCGATGTCTCCGACACACATTCCCCACGGATCACCAATGTTCTCTGCAGGTGAAGACAATTCTGTAAATGCACCATTCGCTACACCTTGAAATTCTACATACTGGATAGTATTTTGTGAAGCGCGCACAATGTCATCTTTCTTGTCGCCATTCATATCGCATACACCAATTCCATTTCCACTATGGAAAGTTGTCGTTGGCAATAAAGTCGATTGGTCAGAGAAAGTGATCGTCTGTGCAGAAACGGAAGAAACCGCAAGCATCGCGATTGGCATCAAAGCCAGAAATCGTAATTGTTTTTTCATGATTGATTTGTTTATTGAGTCAAAAAAAAGCCCACCGAATTCCGATGGGCTTTTGAATTTATTCCAATTGGTTTAGTGAACCATTAGTTTCTGAGAATCAAGAAGAACATCTCCGTTCGTTACTTGAACAAAGTACATTCCTGAAGCAAGTTTCGATTTGTTAATCGTTACTACATTGCTGTTCAGTTTAGCTTCTGTGTAAACCACTTTTCCGGTTACGTCAACAATCTCAAGAGAAAGATTGTCCAATCCGTACTGCTCAGCATTGAACATCTGGATGGTTACCTGCTCTGACATTGGGTTTGGACCCATTGCCATGTGGAAAGGATGGTTGTTGATGTTTCCAGTTGCAGTTGGGAACGCGCCTTCTACAATCGTGTAATGAGCATCACCAGGAAGCGTAAGCATTTCGTCTACAATTCCAGAAGGCCATTGAACAATTACGCTGTCAATTGAAGTACAAGCTCCAAGTCCAAAATGAACTGCGAAGGAATTCTGAATTCCATAACCTTCTCCGGAATGCACTTCACGAACTTGAACTCCCCAACATCCGTAAATTTTAACAATTGCTCCAATACCATTCTTGTTAGAATATCCTGGTATTCCGCCACCTTCAAGATCGAAGAAAATATAGTTGTTTGTGTTTCCAAGATTTGGACAATCGTTCATCCACAATTTATCGCGACGAGTTGTTGAAGGAGAATTGTACGTAGCACAGTAGCTTCCATAAACATCAAGGAAACCATCACCATTCAGATCACCAACTGCGTGAGCGCGCATATCATTCGTTCCGTAAACCCAAGGATTTGGACTTACAATTGAGAACGTGTAGTTCCCGTTGTTCTTGTAGAGGTACTGATCATCACCGGAAATGATAATGTCAACAAAACCATCATTATCAAAATCGTGGAATGTTACGTTTTCTCCAAATGTTGTAGTTGTATTTGCAATTCCGGAAGTTGACATGATATCTGTGAAAACCCCGGTACCGTCATTGATCAGCATTTTACTGTTCACATCGTAGTTCAAAACGAACGCATCCATGTCGCCATCATTGTCGATATCTCCAAAAGATGTGCTCCAACCTTGAGCTCCATCGCGAAGACCTGTCCAGTTCGTCACATCTTGTGTGAAAGTGTAATCTCCATTATTGATAAATACTTGATCAATACGACGAGCATCCAATGGATTACTAACACCTTGACGACAATGTGTGATGAACAAATCCATGAAACCATCATTATTCACATCTGACCAAACCGAAGCGTAGTTTCCGCTGTTGTCTGAAGCTGGAGAAGTAGCAAGTGGCATTTCAACAGAGTTGTTGAAAGTCCATCCGTTGTTTCCGTCACCCATATAGATGTGCGACATATCAACGTCGTTGCAAATAAACATATCCAGATTAGCATCGTTATTCACGTCATGGAAATTACATCCCTGCACGAAAATCGAACCTGCTCCTGTAAGTGTTGTTACGTTACTTCCGGTATATCCGGAACCGTTCCAAACCATCAGACGAGCAGAAGCGCCTTCGCCCCAATGCACATCGTTCATGCCATCATTGTTAATATCACCAACACACATTCCCCAAGGAGAACTAAGTGCATACGTATATGTGTTGCTAATGAAATTACCGGCAGCCTGCCATGTCAGAATGGACATATCAGCGTTGTCAGTACGAACGATATCGTCCTTCTTGTCGCCGTTCATATCGCATACGGCAATTGAATTTCCGCTTGAAAAGGTTGCATTTGGAAGTAAGGCTGCCGTTTGATCAACAAACGCAATTTGCGACGAAACAACGCCAGGGGCGAGAATCGTGCAACCAATCATTAATCCTGTGAGTAGTTTTTTGTGCATGGTTGTGGTTTTGAGATTACGATATTACTCATTAACATGCTAAAAACCAACACAAAACAATGATCCAGCCCATAATTTCAGCAGGGCGAACATCTTCCTTAATTCGTCTATAATAATCGCGCATCCGTCGATACTATTTTCAAATTTTGGTCTCAACTGAGCTAAATTGTTCTTCCTATCTTTAGCTCCCAATTGTCCGATTTCATGAAGAAATTTCTACTTCGCAACAAAGCCCTGCTCGCCTTAGGAATTGCAATTCTGGTTGCCGGCTCATTCACTCTTGCAACAAGACAAGTTGCCGATGCTCGTCCTTTTCATTCTCAGGATGAATTGCTGCGGTTGCATGAAATGATGGCCTCACTTCCTACCGATACGAATTCACTTTTTGCCGGCTCAGGAAAATGCAGCGGATGTCATGGGAAAGATCCTGCTGGTGTTGCTTTTGTTACCAATAATGGAGAAGATGTAAATATTGCAGATGATTGGGCTGGGACAATGATGGCCAACTCCGCTAAAGATCCATTGTGGAGAGCCAAAGTAGCGCATGAGATTCTTGTCAATCCAACGCTTACGCAAGATATCGAAAACACATGCACGAAATGTCACGCTCCAACCGGTCATTTTGAAGCGGCTTATCACAATCAATTGCCCTATTCAATAGACAGCATGGTGGTGGATTCGATTGCACTTGATGGTGTAAATTGTTCTGGATGTCATCAGATCATGGACACGCTCATGGGCAATAATTTTACAGGAAATCTTTTCTACTCGAATAGAATCGCATATGGTCCTTATATGGATCCCGCTTCAGCTATCATGGAATTTTTCGTTGGATGGGTTCCGGTTGGAAGTCCGCACGTAACGAAATCTGAACTTTGCGGTGGTTGTCACACACTAATTACGCAATCACACGATAGCCTTCAAAATGCGACCGGAAATAGTTTCTTCGAACAGGCAACTTATCACGAATGGAAAAACTCCATCTATAGCACTGCCGATTCTACTTGTCAGGATTGTCATATTCCCCGCATCACAGATTCAATTGATATTGCCACTAATTATCCGTTTCTCGATGGGCGATCACCGTTTGGAAAACACCATTTGATCGGAGGAAATGTGTTCATGTTAAAACTGATGAAACAGAATATGGCTTCTATCAGCGCAACATGTACGCCTGTAAATTTTGACACGACTATCGCGCGCACAACGCGCTATCTGCGTAACAACACATTGGATATTGATTTGCAATTGATCAATCGAATAAATGACACAGCTTACTATGATGTTGCATTGACCAACAAAGCTGGACACAAGTTTCCTTCCGGTTATCCTGCGCGAATTGCGTGGGTTGAATTCCGTGTGATCGATGATCAGAACGACACGATTTTTTATTCCGGCGAATATGATGGTAATGGTAACGTAGTGAATCGTGATGCAACATGGGAACCGCATTACAACGTTATCACAAACGATGCGCAAGTTCAGATTTACGAAATGGTGATGGGAGATTTTTATGGGGCTCCAACAACAGTTCTTGAACGATCAGATACGGTTCTCAAAGACAATCGTCTTGCGCCAAAAGGATTCATGAATGGTCATCCTTCTTACGACACAATGAAAATTGCAGGAATCTTTGGTGATCCTGATTTCAATTTCTCCGGACCAACAGAAGGAACAGGAATGGACATTGTGCACTTCCACGTTCCGATGAACGGATATACCGGGCCGCTTCTTGTGCAAACAAAAGTTTGGTATCACTCCGTTCCTCGTCCTTGGCTGGATGAAATGTTCGCTTACAATTCACCGGAAATCGATTCGTTCCGCAACTTCTACAACAATGCTGACCAGGCGCCAACATTAGTTGCTGAAGCGGAAATTGATGATGTCAATCTTGGCGCACTTCAATACGCACAGAAAAATCTTCGTGTGTTTCCGAATCCAACTTCAGATGGAAAAATCTGGATTGATGGTTGGAAAGAACTTAACGTGCAGAACGTACGCGTTGTTGATCTCACAGGAAAAGAAGTACTTGCACCAATGGCAGGAGAACAATTCTCAGGGACAATCTCGCTTCCAGATCGTGGAGTGTATCTTGTGATTTTCGAAACGGAAACGGGGATGATTGCACGTCGTGTGTTATGGCACTAAGCAATTTGCTGCTTGTCCTACTTCGGCTCCGCTCAGTCTGACAATCCGGTTAAACACAAGATTATTAAAGGATAACGCTCTTAAGTAGTAACACGAGCTTGATCCAACGCATGTTGTCAGACTGAGCGGAGCCGAAGTTTGGCAACGGAAAACTAATTATTATTCCAATTCAAATTCTCCGTAAACCTTGTTCCTTCCATCACAATCACACACGTTCCTCTACTCACGCGTACACCATTTTCGTAGACGAACATCTCGCCAGTCAATTGGGTAAACTTCAGAATGTTGATCATTCGATCTCCCGGCATTGCGCGCACATCCTGATAGTCGATCAGAGGAGAAACTTCGTGCAGTTCAATTTCAATTTCGGGCTGCGACCAGGTTCCGAATTTCAAAATTCCACACTGATCATCGGTTGGCAGTGAAAATTGTGTGCAATCGATTCTTCTTCCCGCGAAGAGCATGTAACCAATGTCGCCATCTTCTTCGCCATACACAAACGAATGATGATTGCCGCGAATTACTGCATCGCCCGGACGTGCATTTACCATGATCGTCAGATCATAACACAACGGACCGTATTGTTCATTCGCAACATATTGATTGAACTGCGCGAAATTCATATTCATCGGTTGCCACACTTCGAAATTTGCAACGTAATCTCTGCCATTACTTTTGAGGCTGTCCATCACACCTCCAATTTGTAAAGGCCTGTACAAGTTGTCATCGTAAGTGAGAACAACAGAATTACCAGCGAAATAAATAGTTGGTGCCGCAGAAAACTCACCAAGTTTTAATCCGCCGGCAAGATATTGTGTTGTTACACTGTCGCTGTTGAAGTAAGTATATGTAATCGCGAAATAAACAAAGCTGCTCTCATAAACACTCTTGTCGAACGACCAGAATCTGAGATTTCCTTCAATTGCTCCCGAGAATTTTCCGTGCTTCATGAAATCGGACATTTGAACGAGAGAAATTGCATTCGGATAAACCTCGTATGAATTGTAGTCATAGATTCCCGACAAATAAATAATGTCGCTGCGAAAATTATCTGACAAGCCAACCCATTCCCATTGATCCTGATCATTGATGAACGCCATTACTTTTGTTCCAGGATTCAATCGAGGAATTCCTTTGGCTTTATTCACCGCAACAATTCCTGATTTGTTCGCTCCTTTCACAACGCTGTCCACTTCAATATGAAAAGTTTTTCCGGTAACATATTCGCCGAGATAAGTTCCGATCAAAATAGATTTCGACTTCGCCATCATGTCTTCGAAATTTATGGCAAGTGGTTTCGCCTGTGACGCGATTCCAGCTAAAAGAAAAAATAATAATGCAATTCGTTTCATATGTACTGGTATTTGAATTTTGTTTTTCGAATTCTTCAGTCTCGTTTCCTGAGAAAAAAATCTTTGAGCAACTGCGCGCATTCAGCTTCAAGCAATCCGCCCGTGACTTCCGTTTTTGGATGCAACACTTTTGTTCCGACCCGTTGATATCCTCTCTTCGCATCATGAGCACCAAATACAATTTTGCTCATCTGCGCCCATTGCAATGCTCCGGCGCACATCAAACAAGGTTCGAGCGTTACATACAGCGTGCAATCGGAAAGATATTTTCCTCCAAGTCCATTCGCAGCCGCGGTAATTGCCTGCATTTCTGCGTGCGCTGTTACGTCATTCAATCGCTCAGTAAGATTATGTGCGCGCGCAATAATGCGATTGTTCGCAACAACAACAGCTCCCACCGGAACTTCGTCTGCATCAAATGCTTTTTGAGCTTCCTTCAATGCTTCACGCATGAAATGCTCATCGGAAAAGATGGAAAGTTCCATTGCAAGCACAAGATTACCATCTCTCCTACTCCAACGAACGCATAATTCCAAGGGATATTCACAGTCAAATGTGAATCCAGCACCAACCAAAAGGTCAATTCCTGCTTGCTCGCGCTTTCGATAGCCAAGAATTTGTTGTTCGCATAAAGTCGATTAATAACTGACAATTGTCAGTAATCCCTTGCTTTTCAATGAAAAAGAGGAATTACTTGAGCCATTCTATGTGCTGCATCATATTTTACGGGAATCGCTGGAAATACATTTGTTTGACTGACTTCACGTGAAGTGCGATGAATAAATTATCCTCGATAAAATATAAAATCACCACCGCTTTTGCCGCGGTTGCCATACTTTGGATTGGTTTTACCGGCACCAATGCACGAAGTTTCTCAGCCGGCGCACCCGCGGGATATTGCGATGCGCCTTCCAACGGAGGTTCTACTTGCTTTACTTGTCACAATGATGGCCCTGCTCCGACAACAGTTGCAGGTTTGATTACCTCCAATATTCCGATGACCGGTTATTCTCCGGGAACTACGTACACAATTACGGCGACAGTAAACGGTCCAGGACACATCAGATTTGGATTTGAGATTTCACCACAAGACCTGAATGGTAATTTGCTGGGCACGATGAGTGATCTCGGAACAGAAACCATGTTTCAACAATCAGGTGTGTACATTACCCATTCGACCAATTCAACTCTGAACAACGGATCGAAAAGCTGGCAGTTTGAATGGACAGCTCCAATAGCGGGCACTGGCAACGTAACATTTTACGGAGCATTTAATATCACCAACAATGACGGTTCATATACTGGTGATACTGTCCTTCTTTCAACCGCGACATT
>CAZBYM010000040.1:0-15917 GCA_964495745.1 uncultured Chryseobacterium sp.
GTTTTGAAGAGGTATACATCTTCCTCGCCTAAATTGTACGCTGGAATTACAAGCAATCCCGTTTGGTAAGTTGTTTCAACAGTTCCGGCATCCTGATTCCATTGTTCCAGAAACACATTCTTACTGTTCGTTGCATTTAACAATTCAACTGACCACTGTTGAGTGATGTGTTTGCTGTTGAGAATATAACCGATCTTGAAATCAATCCGGAAATAACCATCGTAACGCCTCTGATACGCTTGAGAATAATCATATTGCACGAACCCAGTTGCATTAGAAGCGGCAAGATCAATTGGAATGTATCGTTTTCCTCCTGCAGTATTGAATTTGATATCGAGCGACAACGTATGTTTTGTGCCAAAATGAAATTCTTTTCCGCCAAGCAAATTCACGACATAATTGCTACTGAAAGCGGATTGCCTTTCGATTCCATCGCTTGGTGTAAAACGCGATTCATACAAGGAGGCAGTGAACAAAAAGTAATAGCCTTTGCTGTAAAATTTCTCGACAGTAAGTTCGAATCCAAAGTTCTGTCCTGTGCCATTGTTAACCAACGAATCAATTCCTGTTGAGCCAAAATCTGCCCCATCATTTAACGCTGAATAAATGGAAGATCTTTCAAGTCCCGGAATGTTGAATAGGTATTGATAATACACTTCCGCTTTCAATCGCATGCTGCTGGCGAAATTCCAATCCCACGCAATTACATTGTGGAACGCTTTGGAAAAATCAAGATCAGTATTTGTAAGTGTGTAACTTCCATTAGGGTGCATCGTCTGATTGTAGTACATGAAAATTGGTTGAATCTGACTGTGCAATCCGCTTCCGAAACTCAGCCAGTTGTATTCATTCAATTGCCATTTCAAACCTGCTCGTGGCTCAATTGCTAATGAATTACTCAGGCCAAGATATTGTGCATGTACACCAAGATTAAGTGTAACCAGATCATTGAATTTATGCTGCCATTGCGAATATGCTTGTAATAAATAAGTCAGATCGGAAACGTTGCGTAACATCCGGAATGTGGTCGGTGTAATCGAGGCGCTGTCCTTCAGAAAAACATCAAAAGTTTCCCCTTGAATTCCGGACTTCAGCGTATTCTTCGAATTGAATTTTTTCACAAGCGCATAATTTGCATTGTATCTCACTTGCTTGAAATCACTGCCATAGTTGGGCCAGAAACTCATATCGCTCCAACCAATCGAATCGATCTGGATGTAGTTCTGCATTCCCGTCACGCCGAAATTGAATCTGCTGTACGTCGAAGCGTTGTACGAAATCGCATGAGTAAATCCAACAACTCCCATTCGTGTTCCATAGTATGTGTCAAATCCACCTAGTGTGTAGAGATCTAACTTCGTAGTGTCCGCTTTACTGTCGAGCAACTCTATGTAACTTAATCCACCAATGCCCCAGAAAGTAAAGTCGCCAAATTTTTCAGTAGGAAAATTTACACGAAAAGACAAATCCTGGTAATGCGGAACAGCAACTCCTGTTCCGAATTCTACACCAAGCTTACTGAATAATTCGAGCGAAGAGTAGCGGTAGTTAACCAGAAATGAAGAGCCACGTTTTTTTGAGATCGGACCTTCTGCTCCCAATTCAAATCCATTAAATCCAACTTGCCCCATGAATTCGAATTTTTCATCGTTTCCATTGCGCATTCGCAAATCAAATACTCCGGAAAGCGCGTTTCCATATTCTGCTGGAAATGCCCCAGTCATGAAATCAGAATTGTTGAGCACGTTGTTGTTGAGAATACTCACCGGTCCGCCGGTACTGCCAAACGAACCAAAGTGATTGGGATTTGGAATATCCATCCCGTTGAGTTTCCACAACAATCCCATTGGAGAGTTCCCACGAATCACTACATCGTTTCTTGAATCCTGCGCTCCACTGATTCCGGCGTAGTTAGAAGCCATTCGTGAAGGATCACCAATACTTCCTGCGTAACGCGAAGTTTCTTCAATCGTAAAAGAACGGGCACTCACCGTTGCCATTTCATTCAACGGGCCTGATTTACTTTTTTCATCCGTGATGACCACTTCTTTATTTTCAAAAACAGATTCATCGAGTTCAATCGTAAGTACAGATTCTTTTCCGGATGTCAGAATTATTGTCACTGATCTTTCTTTGTATCCGATGTACCTGAACTTAATGGTGTGGCGCCCAATAGGAACTTCATCGAAACGGAAGTTGCCATCCATATCAGTGGAAGTGGATTGAACGCCGGAACCTGTGTCTTGCAATACAACTACAACTCCCGGTAATGTCGATTTGGATTGATTATCCATTACTTGACCGCGGATGGTTTGAGTTGGAGTTTGGGCATGAAGAATGCCGAACAACAAAGAGAAGAAGAATACAACGAGTTGCTTTGTCATAGTAGTGGGTTGTTTTTGCTTTCTCCGACAAATTTCAGTTGTTTTCTTTTTCATTTTTCGATGAAGTGACTGAACCGTTAAAAGGTGCCGCCGAAACGTATCAAAGATTCGAACGTTTGGGCCCCGGATTAAAAGTTTTCAAATAAAACGGAACATAATATGCAAGGTCTTCAAATTCCTGACGTCGAAATTTCATTTCCGCTGCTTCTACCAAGTGTTTGGCACTTTGATTTCCCTGATCAGTAAAGCGCGCGTTCGGATGTTTAGAAAGTATTTCTCTCGACTTTTCCATGCCATCGCCGGAAAACCAAACAACTCCTTGCGACAATTCAATTTCAAATGAGGTTTCGTCTAAAATAACAGGAATCACATCTTTTACCAATTGCAAATCATGTGTGTACGTGGCCGAATAAATTTCCATGCGTCGCGCATCCATCATCGGGCAAAACAAGTCTTTTGATGAAGCAACGTTTCTCATTCCGCGTGCCATCGACTCCAATGTTGGAATACTGATCAACGGAATATTTAATGCGAAACAATATCCTTTTGCTGTTGAAGTTCCAATGCGTAATCCTGTATACGAACCAGGACCGCCGCTTATTGCTACTGCGTTGAGATCGGATGGTCTGGAATTTGTCTCTCCCATGATTTCTTCACAAAATACGGAGAGCAATTCGGCATGACGATTAGGTACATGTTCTTCACGAAGCGCAACTAGTTTGCCATCTACACCAAGTCCCACCGAGCAAACAGAGGCAGAGGTTTCGATCAGGAGTATTCGGGCCATGAAATGAATTGTTATTCTTCGACTACCGAAAGTTGTTCTTTGCTGACTTTCTCAACTGGAGCACGGTTCTTGAGAAGTGTTCGGATTGCACTGTATGGCGCACTGATAACTTCGTCGCCGTCTTTCAATCCTGAAATAATCTGAATGTACATGTTGTCTTGTATTCCGGTTTTCACTGGAACAAGAACAGATTTTCCATCGCGATAGACGAACACACATTCAATTGGCTCGTCCGCTTTCACTTCTTCTTTTTCTTTCTTGTCCTTAACTACAACATCATTTCCGCCTTCATCTTCATCGCCATCTGCATCCGAGCCAAACTCCATTTCTTTTCCTTTCGAATCCGCTGAAGTATCTGTTCGCGTAGTCACAGATTGAATTGGAACGGTTACTACGTTACGGACTTTATTCGTTTGTATTTCTACAGTTGCCGACATGCCTGGAAGAAATGGGTAACGTTCAGGATGAGTTGGGTCGAGAAGATCAGAATAGGATTCGCGAAGAATTCTGATTTTCACAGGAAAATTTGTCACCTGATCTGTTGTTACACCAAGAGTTGTTGCAGAATTGGCAACTTCAGTCACTACTCCTTTGAACTTCCGGTTATCGTGCGCATCTACTTCAACAAACGTTGTATCACCAACGTGAACGCGAAGAATATCGTTTTCATTCACATCAACTTGCACTTCCATTTCAAGTAGATTCGCAAGACGCATTATTTCTGTTCCTTCCATTTGTGCTGTTCCAACAACACGTTCACCTTTGCGTTTGTTGAGTTTGGAAACCGTTCCATCAACTGGGGCGTAAATTGAAGTCTTCGCAAGATTGTCGGAAGATTCTTTCACTGAAGCTTCTGTACTTCGAACCGTAAATTCTGCGCTGTGCACACTTTCATTCGCCGCAGCTACTTCTGATTTAGCAGATTCATAACTTGCTTTCGCCTGATCCATTTCTGATTGAGAAATTGCACCCTGCTTGAACAGCTTCTCACTTCTGTTGTAAGATGATTCAGCATTCACGAGTTGTGACTTCGCTTGTTCCCAACGCGCCTGACTTGTTGCGAGATTTGCTTTTGTCCCATTAAGAGTTGCCTGTATACGCTGCAAAGCAGATTGATAAATAATCGGATCTACACGTAAAAGCAAATCACCTTTCTTCACTGTATCTCCTTCTTTCACCATTAACTCAACGATTTCTCCGGAAACGTCAGAACTTATTTTTACTTCAACTTCAGGCTGAACTTTCCCACTGGCAGAAACCACTTCCGTAATGTCGCGCACGCCGGCTTTTTCAGTTGCAACCCGCGTTGTCGTGTGTCCTGATCCTTTGACCATCACAACAACGACAATCAGAACAACGAGTAATATTCCTCCAACGATGAGTAGACGTTTCATATTGACTTTATCAGAATGTGATTGGATTTCCTTTGTAATAGTCGAGTACTTTCAAACGAAATATATAATCGTATTTCGCCTGGAGAACATTTGATTCTGCAAGTGATAGACGATTCTTCGAATTCGTATAATCAACCGCATTCACGGTTCCAACAGTGAATTTTTCTTCTGTGTATTTGAAAGCTTCTTCAGCAGCGGAAAGTGCCGCAACCTGCGCTCGGTATTTTTGCAAAGCTGCTTGTGCGTCCGCGTGCGCTTGTTGAATGTTCTTGTCAAGATTCTGACGTGCGAGATCTGCATTCAACTGTGCATTCTGATGTTGAATTTGGGCACGTTGAATATTTGCTCGGACCTGAAGGCGATTGAAAATAGGAACCGTCAATTGCACACCAAAACTCTGGTTAAAGTTATTGTCCAGCTGATCGGAGAACGGAACGGTAGAATAATTGTAATCGAATCCAGGAACAAGAACGTAATCGCCGCCCGTTGTGATTCCAACTGTATCAACTCCATTCGCTGTTGCGGATGCCGTTTGCGCTGCGCCGGAATATCCAGTTCCCAATGAACCTTGAAGTGAAAGAGTTGGACTCAGTGCGCCATAAGCCACGTCAACTCCTTTTTCTGCGCTCATAACGTTAGCATCTGCTTGCTTGATGGAAGGTTGTGTTCCTTCAGCCACGGAAAAAATTTGCGCAGGAGTTTCGGCGAGAATTCCTTCGTTGGTAATTGTGAGATCAGGACGTACAATAAGAAATCCTCGTGTAGAATCGAGATTCATCAATTGTGTCAATGACAAATAAGCCATGGTTACGCTATTCTGTGCTGTAACGACGGTGACTTGTTCCTGAGCGAGTTGAGTTTGAAGATCCAATAAATTTCCTCGGGCAACAGCACCTGCATCAACCAGCTTTTGTGTTCGATCAACTTGTGATTGCGTGAGTGTCTGTTGTTTCTTAGCGATTACAAGTTGATCTTCTGTAAACAGAATGTTCAAATACGCACTCGCTACATTCATGGAAATATCATACCGCGTTTGATCAACGCCAAACTGACTTGCTTGCAGCGCAAATTTGTTTTGCTGAATCGTATTGTAATTCTGCAAACCACCAAACACGGTAACGTTGCTGCTCACAAAAAAATTCTGATTCAAAACTTTGTCGTTAACAAATGTATTTGTGAATCGATCGACGGTTTGTCCGTATTGATACGTGTGCGATGCACCTGCATTTAGATTAGGCAGCATATTGCCTCGACTTGCAAGCAGATTAGTTTCACTCATGCGAACATTCAATTCCTGAAGTTGCACTTGAATGTTGTGAACTTGGGCATACGCAATGCACTCCTGCAATGACCACGGACGAAGATTATCTTTCGGCCAATTGTCAAGTGAGTCCTGAACAATCGGAGCAAACGGCCCACCGCCTGATTTCATTTGCGCGTGAACGCAAAATGTACATAAGGAAAGAAAAAGGGTAATCAGGCTCCGTTTCATAGCGGTTTAAGAATGTGCAAAGTTATTGAAAAGCATATGATTCAGGCAGTTTGTACCTTTGTGAAGTGAATTTCCTTGCCCATTTCTACCTCTCAGGCAATAATCGTGATCTCCTAATCGGGAATTTCATCGCTGACGCTGTAAAGGGAAGCCGTTACAACGAGTACCCTGACGAAATCAGGAAGGGAATTCTCATGCACCGGCACATTGACCATTTCACGGACACGCATGATGTAGTGAGGCAAAGTAAACTTCGTTTGAGAAGCGAATTTCGTCACTACGCGCCAGTGATTGTAGATGTTTTCTACGATCATTTTCTGGCTGCGTCGTGGGAAACATATGGAAAAGGCGAATTGAAGGAATACGCGGCGAAAGTGTACTCCACGTTAGAAGCAGCTGCAGAGCACTTGCCTGACAAATCCAGATATATGTTGCCATTCATGAAAAAGAATGACTGGCTCAGCGCATACTCGAATGTCGATGGAATTCACACTGTGCTTTCCGGAATGTCGCGTAGAACTCCCTACAAATCTGGAATGGAAAAAGCAGCACGTGCTTTGGAAGCTGATTATGATTTGTATAAGCAGGAATTTGAACTGTTTTTCCCCGAACTTATTGTTGCGTCGCAAGATTTTGTTGCAAATAGTGTGAATTGATTTAGGTTTTCCATTATTTGTGGAAGCAGTTGAAGCGGCTAGTAATGCGGGGAGCACCCCGAAACGGTTTCAACCGTTTAACCATTTGACAACGTTTTCTTGAGTGTGCGGTAATCGAAGAGTAACATAGATTCTTGAATTTTGCATAAACAAAAATCTATGCATCAGGAATATTCTGTGATTGCCCTTCTCTGTGTTGGAGGAATGATTTTCCTCGCTGGAATTTTTCCAGTCGATTTCGAACTTCCTCCTCTTGATGATGATGAGGAGCTTCAGGATGGTGATTTTGATATGGAAGAGGAAATCTTATACGCAATCCAAACAAACACGGGTGCAGCAACAACATCGAGTATGTAATGCACACGTTGCTGTGCCATCATGAATGCAAGTGCGAATCCCAAAACGACAAATGCTGTTTTCATAACGCGAGGACGGGCGTAAACAAATGCGATACACACCGTAGCAACATGCCCCGAATAAAATAAATCCTTGAGGTTAACATTTCCTCCGTAAAACAATGTTTCCAAGATAGGATCGCTCAGCGGAAGTATGTTGGTAGGAGGGTTTAGAGGAACACAAAGCAGGATCAGGCATTTCAAGAGTTGCATGAACGCATATGTGATAAGCATGTGCAGGAAAGTTTGCGGACGCATCACATTTGTCGAGATCGCATAAATCATCGAGAAATATGTAATGGCAAATATTCCGATTGAAAAATCAAGGGGCTTGCCGAAAATATCCAGCGACCAATCTTCAATGACGAAGCCTTGACGTGTTTCCACGTAACGCAACGTGAAAAACACACATACAAACATGGCCGTGAAAATGAGCATTGCAATCCGGAAGTATTGCTTGTTCTTTTTCGATTGCCAGAATATTTTCCAACCTGCTTCCTGCATCTACAAACTCATCATTTCTTTCAGTTTCACTGCTTGCCTTCTGGATATCTCAACAGATTCTCCTCCTTTAAGCTTCACAAGCAATCCACCGTTGAACCAACTTTCGATATTATCTACCCATTGTAGATTGATAATATGTTTTCTACTCGCTCGAAAAAATGTTTTGTGATTCAGTCGCTCGTCAAGGTAATTCAACGATCGTAAAATCAATGGTCGCGATGTTCCGAAGAAAAGTCGAACATAATTTCCTTCTGATTCGAACAATCGTACATCTCCGAGTTTTACAAACCAGCATTTCTCTCCGTCTTTCACAAAAACCTGATCACCTTCTCCAAGCACGTTGGCCTTTTCTGTCGCAACTTGATTTTCACGTATACGTTCACTTACTTTTTTTATTGCATCGGAAAGTCGCGCACCTTGTACAGGTTTCAACAGGTAGTCAAGTGCATTCACTTCAAACGCTTTCAATGCAAATTCATCGTGCGCCGTTACGAATATTACTTCCGGTACAAACGTAATTTCTTCCAAAACATCAAAACCTGTTTTGCCTGGCATTTGAATATCGAGAAACACCACATCCGGACGTAAACTGTTGATGGTTTCGATAGCAGACTTGGCATCTGCACATTCACCAACAATTTCAATCCCGGGATAAGTAGCCAGCATCGACTTTAACTCTTGTCGTGCGAGACGTTCGTCATCTGCTATTACTGCTCTCATGCTATTTGCTTTTTAGGAATAAATAGTTCTGTAATAACTGTATTACTTTCTGAATTTCTCAATGACAATTTCGCTTCTCCACCATAAAGCAGAGCGAGTCGTTCGTGCGAATTGCGCAACCCATAACCGCTTTCAGGTTTAGCTTCGGGATTGTAGTGACCGGAATTTTCGAGTGTGATCTGAAGTCCGCTGGATTCCATTCCAATCATGATTCTCAAATCACCGCCTTCTGCAATTTTCGATATTCCATGCTTGATGCAATTCTCCACAAGTGTTTGTAACATCAAAGGTGGAAATTCAAATGACTCGCAGCCTGATGCTATTTCCCAAGAAATTCTTAGCCGTTCTTCCATTCGCGCTGATTCTAAAGCCAGGTAATCTTTCACGACTTCAATTTCCTGCGACAATGGAATTACTTTGTGTTTTCCGGATTGCAATGTATTGCGCAGCAAACTGGAAAGTTGTGTAATTGCTTCTTTCGATCGCTTTGGATTTTCGTCAACTAGTGCACGAATAACATTCATCGCGTTGAACATAAAATGCGGATTCAATTGCGATTTCAACCGAATCAATTCTGTTTCATTTTTCAAGGCTTCCCAACGAAGATTTTCAATTTCTGCTTTACGGAAATTCTCGAGTGTGTTGATCAGAAAATACATTGCGCACCAGATCACGAATGCCAAGCCATAGCTGATTCCATTCTGCAACCATCTGCTGAAATCAAATGGAAAAGGTGAATTGGCAAGAAGCAATTCATAAACCCACGAAAGTGTTGTCATTGCAACACTCATGATTAAGACCATCACCAGAAGTCGCGGCAGCACTTGAAGACTTTTCAGTTTTAACCAATGGAAACGAAGTACAATTCCTCGGAGCAATTCTGTAAGGCCTGTGCATGCGAGCCAAGCTATCAACAACCAATAAATAATCGGAGAAGTTAATTTGTCGCTGAGGTAATATAAAGAAGCGTTGAGTGCGATGTATGCAGACCATCCGCCGGCTTGAAACCACCAATAGTATTTCTTAAATGAAAATCCTTCGACTGGAGATGCTGCACTCATTTGAAGTTCACGGTTAATTGGTTCACTGTTCACAGTTGCGCGTTCAGCGATATTAACGGTGAACGGCGAACTTTTAACAGTGAACTACTTGTTAATCCACGCTTTTCTAATTTTCAATTGCTCTGGTGTAGGATTCGGCATCGCTCCTATATATTTGAAAACAACTTTCTCTATGGGCGCAATTGATGCTTCAAGTTTTGATGGAACATATTTTCCCTTGCTATTTTTGCGCAGGACTTTTACAGTCATCATTTGATCTGCTTTCAGTCCCGCTTCAATTTCTTTGATTTGCGCTGCAGCTGTTGCAGGTTTGATTTTCTTTCCATTGATTGAAACAAGTACATCTCCGCGCTGATAACCGATTCGTTTTCCAAAAGCATTCGGCGCAACAGGATACAAAATCACACGATTTGTGCTATCAATGTAAAAACCAAATCCTCCAAGTGGATCCATTATGGTCAACGTCTTCTTTCGCTTGTATTCAATTCCGGCGTAACCCAGACATTCTGCGAAAGGTAAATCTTCTGCACCCTTGACATGTTTGTCAAAAAATACTCCAATCTCCGGATAAGTTAATCGTACAATATCACCGAACAACGAATCGTCTTTGAACGAACTATCCTTACCATACATCTTTGCAAGATCGCGCATGAGTTCTTGTGTACCGTATGCTCCGTTCGATAAGTAGCGCAATTTCAAGTCGAGACACATCGCAATCAAAGCGCCTCCTTGATAAACGTTCAGATAATCATCTTCAGTTTCACCGAGACAATTTTTACTCATCTCTGTAAATGGAAGACCTTCTGTAAATTGTTCTGAACGACTTATTTTTTCTGACATCACTTCGAAAAAACCTTCCATTGACAAATTGCCATATTTAACCTGAACATGATGTGCCGAATATTCTGTCAATCCTTCGTACATCCACAAGTGTTGCGACATTTCAGGATGATTGAAATCGAAGTTGCCAATTTCTTCTGAGTGGATGTTGAGTGGAGTTACAATATGAAAGAACTCATGTGCTGCAACATCTTTAATCGTCTGCGCAATAAATTCCGGATTCTGTTCAATCAATGTGTACATGGAAGAGTAGGAGTGTTCCAAGGCTCCGTAAGATCCCGATTTGAAGCCGGAAGGATTTCCTGTGAGATAAATGATGAACGCATAATTCTTAATAGGAAGCGTTCCTCCGAGATAAAGCGCTTGCGCATGCAGAATCCCTTGTAAACTATCCGCAACGAAACGTGAAGTCACCAGTTTTCGCGGACCGTAAACAGAAATAAGAATCTCACTTCCTCCAATATGAAGCTGCGTTGTATCCGGACGGCAATACATGATTGGGCCATCAACGAGGTCCATGTAATTCGGCACAAAATATTTATCAGTATTTCCCGAGCGCACGACGTTATTCAGCCCTGTCGAGCCATACATTTGTTGAGGATGAGTAATGCTTACAACGTATTCGGTGCGTTTCATATTATCGAAGTATCCGAAGAATCCGTGATTGTTTAACACGAAGTTCGAATCTTCAATATTTGTTCCGGCCGGTTCAAACACCATGTTGCTTTTTTGTTTGGTGTCCCAGGTGTCTTCCACGTCATATGTAATTTTGTAGAGTGATTTCGCATCTCTGATTTTCCACGAATTGCGATCAAGTGTGTCGATTTTCAATACGCGCCCGTTTTTGTCTGTCGCTTTCAAATTACTGATGAATCGTCCGAAGTTGTACACTTTGTATGTTCCGGGAACAATTGCGGGCATTCGGTAAACAATACTGTCTAATGCAATGATTGGTGTGATGAGTTCAACTGTGAGTTTGTCATCATGAACTTTGGTAAGGTCAACTGAAAACTGACACGTTGCGTTTTGTTGCGCGTGAAGAATTCCAAGTGAAAAATAGACTGAAAGGAAAAATAGTGTGCGCATAATTTATTTGTAAAGTTTCTTGACGTCCCATTTATAAATCGCCCAAAAGATCAATAGAAAAACGGGAAGTTGTAAAAGTCCAATGAAATCAAGTGTTGTATCCGGATAATTCTGTCTCCAAACGGTGAACGCCTGAATTGCACTATTGTCATTCGTGATGATTACCGTTCCAAAAAGATTATTCGCAAGATGTAGGCCCATTGGAATTTCAAGTCCTTCATCTAGCAATGCGATAATGCCAAAAAGTAATCCAGGTAAGATGTACATCGGAATGCTTTGCCAGAATCCATTCGTTGCTACTTCCGGATTTCCTGCATGAAGCAAGCCGAAAATTACTGAAGTAACTACAACGGGAATAAGTCCTGATCGTGTTCGCTGCCCAATTGCCTGAAGTAAATATCCCCGCATCATGAATTCTTCCCACCATGTTTGCGCTGGAAGAAAGAGTAATGCAATGCCGAGAGAAATCAGAAACGGTACAGTCTCGAAACTGAAACGTAAGTTATTTGGGTCTTTTAAATATCCAACCATTATCCAAATCGCGGAAAGCGCAAACCACGCAGCTCCTGCTATCAACATTCTCTTCCATCTTATTTTGGAAGAAGACGTAACGATTGAGATAAATTTTTTCTTGTGAAGGTATTTTACTGCTACCCAGAGACCAATCATGGCTCCAGTGAAACTCAGTAGCAGAATCAACAATAAAACATTCGGATCAATGCCAAGAAATTCCGGGTTCGTCATTTTCTCCCGCATCTCCGCTTCATCAGTAACTCCTTTTTTCAGAAGTACCGCCGACATGACAAGCAAAGCGGGAAGTGAGAACAGAAAGTATCCACCGAATGAAATAACGACACCAACCAAATAGCGCCACCATTCATTCCGTCCCTCGCGACCTCTTTCAAGGAATTTATTGTACAATTCAGGACTGATTTTCTCAGGACCTTCTTGTGGCGTAGGGTAATTCACTTCCATAACTTACAAGTATAACGCAAAAAAGCTGCGAAGAAGCCCAGACAGTTCATGTCTGGGCTTGTGTGTCCATCAATGGTGATTTGTACTGACGAGCGGATTAACTCTCAATAATCACAACCTTATCGATTGTGTCATCCTGACGAATTGCATCTAGAACATCAAGACCTTCGGTGACTTTTCCGAAGCATGTATGTTTGCGATCAAGATGTGCAGTTTGATTGCGGCTTAACACCACAAAAAACTGTGAGCCACCGGTGTTTAGTCCGCGATGTGCCATAGAAAGAACTCCTTTATCGTGAAACTGATTTCCACCTGCCAATTCGCAATCGATCGTATGACCAGGTCCACCTGTTCCTGGCGCTCCGGTAGCACCTTCACGTGTATTCGGACATCCGCCTTGAATTACAAATCCGGGAAGTACGCGGTGCCATTTAAGTCCGTCGTAAAATCCGCTCTTCGCAAGCTTAATGAAGTTAGCAACGTGTCCTGGTGCGTCTGCATTGTAAAACTCTAGTTTCATTACACCTTTATTGGTGTGTATTTCTGCTGTTTGCATGGGAATATGATTCGTTTTTCGGTTGAAAATTATGATGCAAAACTAATTCAAAACCTCATACAATGGTGTTCAAAGTTTCCGGATAACTGGTTCAACCAGAAACTGTTTAACTAATGAACTTTTTTACCTCTTCAAACATCTCCTCCGGCTTATCCGCATGAACCCAATGCCCGGCATCCTGAATTGTTACAATAGAGGAATTTGAGAATCGAGCATGTATTTCTCTCTCGTCATCATTAGTAATGTAATTCGATTTGCTTCCCCGAATGAATAATGTTTCTGTTTCACAAACGCCGGCTGGAATTGTCGAAGCATTTACTTCATGAAGTTTCTTACTGATCACCTCCAGATTGAAGCGCCATGCGAGTTTTTTTTCATCCGCAGAAATTTCCTTCCAGTAAAGATTTTTGAGTAAAAATTGTAGTGTTGATGAATCGGTAAGTTTTTTCGCGAGAATTTGTTCGGCATCCTTCCGCGAAGTAATCATGTTCAGATCAACTTCCTCCAATGCATGAATCACATCCAGATTGTGAATAGGATATTCGCGCGGAGCAATGTCAGATACGATCAATTTTGAAATTACTTGCGGATGATCAAGCGCCAGACGCATCGCAACTTTTCCACCCATCGAATGACCCAAAATTGAAACTTCTTCGAGATGCTCACCACGAATAAGTTCGAATACATCTTCAGCCATCAAAGAATAATTCCATTCTTCGCTGCGAGGCGATTGCCCATGGTTTCGCAAATCAACAGCGTAAACCGTAAAGAATTCGGACCACTTTTTTGAGAGTGTAGCCCAGTTATCGCCCAAGCCAAAGAGCCCGTGAAGAATAATTAGCGGTCGACCTGATCCTGATTTACGGAAGAATAGTCTCATGCTCCAAGCAACCTCTTGTACATTTGAACAGTATTCTCGAGTCCGAAGTACAACGCGTCAGAAATTAATGCGTGTCCAATCGAAACTTCTTTCAACCCAGGAACATTCTGAACAAAAAAACTTAGATTATCAAGATTCAAATCGTGACCGGCATTGATTCCAAGATTCAATTGATTCGCCACAACCGCGGCTTCCATATACGATGCAACTGCTTCAACTCTGTTTTGATGATAATGCGCAGCATAAAATTCAGTGTACAATTCTATTCGATCAGCCCCTGTCATTGCTGCACCTTTTACCATTGAAACGACAGGATCTACAAAAATGGAAGTGCGAATTCCTTTCTCTTTGAACGCAGCAATAATTCCCTTGAGATAATCGCGATTAGCAATTGTATCCCATCCATGATTTGAAGTAATTTGAGTGGTCGAATCCGGAACAAGAGTAACCTGATCTGGTTTAACTGCAAAAACAAGGTCGAGAAATTTTTTCTCCCGAGGATTTCCTTCAATATTAAACTCAGTTTTGAGAAGTGGTCGCAAACTCTTTACATCAGAATAACGTATGTGTCTTTCGTCAGGTCGTGGATGAACGGTAATTCCGTCCGCTCCAAACCGCTCGATGTCAAGCGCCATTTTAAGAACATCGGGTGTGTTGCCTCCACGCGCATTGCGTAATGTGGCAATCTTATTCACGTTAACACTTAGCCTGATCATAAAACCCCCGCTTTGAACGTAAAAGTAGGGCTTCACATGCAGATTCGAGCATGCAATTTGAAACCCCGTAGCTACCACTTGTTAAACGGATTAAACCTTTCAGAGTTTCCGCCGTTATATGAATAAGTCAGGATTGCAAATTGAGTACTCATGATCAGGATGATAATAAAAGAGTAAATTTGTCCACATCTTTCAAAATGGTAATTGGTCAACTTATATCCGACGATATTCCTCCGCTGAAAACAAATGATTCAGCAGAGAAAGCTTTGACATGGATGGACGAGTTCAAAGTCTCGTGGCTGCCGGTTGTTGATGGAACAGAATTCGTTGGAATAATTTCTGAAAGCGAACTTTTCGAATTAGAGGAATCGGATTCGCTGATTGGCTCAACTAAATTGTCGTTGATTCGACCTGTACTCAATGAGAATCAGCATGCTTACGATGCGCTGAAATTAATGGCGCAACTCAACGTTGATGTGATTGGAGTACTTGACGATCGCGGAAAGTATCGCGGAGCCGTCACAATCAGAAAACTTGCTGAACATCTTGCGAAAATGGCAGCCATGCGAGAGCCAGGTGGAATTTTGGTTCTCGAAGTCAACAACGTAGATTATTCATTGGCACAAATTGCGCAAATCGTTGAAGGGAATGAAGCCAAAATTCTTAGTGTTTATGTTGCAGGAATTCCTGATACTCCTCGTGTTGAAGTTACGCTCAAAGTAAATCGAGAAGATTTGTCTCGTATTGTTCAGACATTCGAGCGCTACAACTACAAGATCAACGGAACTTTTCATCAAAGTGCGTACGAAGAAGATCTCAAAGGTCGCTACGATGAGTTCATGAATTACATTCGGATCTGATCATCTCATTTCGATTTCCTTTTTCCATGATTAACCGAAACAGTCTTCTGTCGACTTTGCTGTTCTGTGCAGCAATGATATTGAAGTTGTCATCGCTTTGCGCGCAAACTCCAACTGATTCTATCCCTGACACAACAGGAAGCATGTACGCGCAATATATAATTCGTGACATTGTGATTACTGGGAATAAAGTCACGAAACCAACTATCATTCTTCGCGAAATCACATTCAAATCCGGAGACACTATTGGAGTGATTCAATTGTCTCGCCAGTGTGTCAGATCACAACAAAATTTACTGAATACCTCCTTGTTCAATTTTGTTACGGTGGAATACAAATTGGTGCCGGATTCAACCGACGCTGCAAAAGTCGCTCTTCATGTTACAGTTGATGTAAAAGAACGGTGGTACACCTGGCCTGTTCCGGTGTTCGATGTGATGGAACAAAACATGAATACATGGTGGAGAAACGGACACAATCTCAATCGGGCGACGTATGGATTTCTTCTAACACGATATAATTTTCGCGGACGAAAAGAAACGGTTGCACTCATTTGCAGATTCGGATACTCGCAACAGTTGGGTGGACAATACTCAATTCCGTTTATGAAT
>CAZBYM010000041.1:0-15721 GCA_964495745.1 uncultured Chryseobacterium sp.
GAACACTCGTTCTGGAAACAAAGAGCGGATCTCGCGTATTTTCCAGATGCACGCTAACAAACAAAACCAGGTTCCTTTTATCGAAGCTGGAGATATCGGCGCAGCTGTAGGATTTAAAGACATCAAAACTGGCGATACACTCTGCGCAGAAGCACATCCTATCGTGCTTGAGGCAATGAATTTCCCGGAGCCGGTAATTGGAATTGCAGTTGAACCGAAAACACAAGTCGATCTTGATAAACTTGGTGTTGCATTAAATAAACTTGCTGAAGAGGATCCTACTTTCCGCGTGAAAAGTGATGAGGAAAGTGGACAAACAATTATCAGCGGAATGGGTGAGCTTCACCTTGAAATCATAGTTGACCGTCTTCGTCGCGAATTCAAAGTAGAAGTAAACCAAGGCGCTCCTCAAGTAAACTTCAAAGAAGCGATCAACGCAACAATTGAGCATCGCGAAGTTTATAAAAAGCAAACAGGTGGTCGCGGTAAATTCGCTGACATCAAATTTAAAGTGGGTCCTGTAGATGCTGATTTCGTTACAGACGCGAAAAACGGCGGTCTCCAATTCGTAAATGAAATTTCTGGTGGTAATATTCCACGCGAATTTATTCCAGCTATTGAAAAAGGATTTAAGTCTTCAATGGTGAATGGTATTCTCGCAGGATATCCTATTCAGACAATGAAAGTGGTCGTAATCGATGGTTCTTACCACGATGTTGACTCTGACGCATTGTCTTTTGAGATCTGCGCGAAAACTGCTTTCCGTGAAGCATTGCCAAAAGCAAAACCTGTTCTTCTTGAGCCAATCATGAAAGTTGAAGTGTTGACTCCGGAGCAGAATATGGGTGATGTTGTAGGTGACTTGAACAAACGTCGCGGACAAATCGAAGGAATGGATTCACGTGCGGGAGTACAAGTGGTGAAAGCAAAAGTTCCTCTTTCAGAAATGTTTGGATACGTAACTCAGTTGCGCACGATCACTTCTGGACGGGCATCATCAACAATGGAATTCTCTCACTATGCTGATGCTCCACGGAACATCGCAGAAGAAGTTATAGCAAAAGCAAACGGTAAAAAAGCCGAAAAAGTTTAATACACCAACGTTCTTTAAATTATGAGCCAGAAAATCAGGATCAAACTCAAGTCGTACGATTACAACCTCGTAGACAAATCGGCTGAGAAAATCGTTAAAACAGTAAAGAGTACAGGTGCTGTTGTAAGTGGACCAATTCCATTGCCAACTCACAAGCGCATTTTCACTGTTCTACGTTCACCACACGTGAATAAGAAAGCGCGTGAGCAGTTTCAACTTTGTAGCTACAAGCGTTTGCTTGATATCTACAGCTCAACTTCTAAAACAGTTGACGCTTTGATGAAACTGGAATTGCCAAGTGGTGTTGAAGTTGAAATCAAGGTTCCTTAATCGTACATCGTAAATCTTAAATCATAAATAATAATGTCAGGCTTAATTGGTAAAAAAATCGGAATGACCAGCGTCTTCGGTGCCAATGGTAAATATGTACCATGCACGATTATCGAAGCCGGTCCTTGCGTGGTTACGCAAGTAAAAACCAAAGAGACAGACGGCTATGAAGCACTCCAACTTTCATTTGATGAGAAGAAGGAGAAGCATACGTCAGAAGCAATGAAAGGCCATTTCGGTAAGGCGAAAACTACACCGAAAAGAAAGTTGGTCGAGTTCAGATCTTTTGATGAAGCGAAAAATGTAGGCGACGTTATCACATTGGATATTTTCACAGAGGGCGAAGTCATTGATGTCAGCGGTATCTCTAAAGGAAAAGGTTTTCAGGGTGTAATGAAACGTCACGGTTTCGGCGGAGTAGGTGGAGCAACTCACGGTCAGCACGATCGTTTGCGCGCACCAGGTTCGTTGGGTAACTCTTCATTCTCATCCCGCGTTGTAAAAGGAATGCGTATGGCAGGCCGTACAGGTGGAGACAAAGTGAAAAGCCTCAACCTTGAAATTGTAAAAGTGCTTCCGGAAAAGAACCTCCTTGTTGTAAAAGGTTCTATCGCTGGCGCAAAAGGTTCTTACGTCATTATCAGCAAATAAGATGGAACTCGCAGTATATAACTCAGACGGAAAAGCAACATCGAAAAAGGTGAAGCTGAGTGACGAAGTGTTCTCTATTGAACCTAACGATCACGCTATTTACCTGGATGTTAAACAGTATCTCGCTGCTCAGCGCCAGGGAACACATAAAGCAAAAGAGCGTGCAGAAATCGCACGTACTACCAAAAAACTTAAGCGCCAAAAAGGTACTGGTGGAGCTCGTGCAGGTAGCATGAAATCTCCATTGTTCCGTGGTGGTGGACGTGTTTTTGGACCAAGACCTCGTGATTATTCAATCGCAGTAAACAAAAAAGTAAAAGCACTTGCTCGTAAATCGGCTCTTACTTACAAAGCGAAAGAGAATAATATTATTGTTCTTGAAGACCTCAATTTTGAAGCGCCAAAAACTTCGCGTTACACAGAGATTCTGAACAACCTCAAAGTAGCTGACAAGAAAACTTTACTTGTCGTTGCTGATCATAACAAGAACGTTTACTTGTCTTCCCGTAACCTGACTATCGCGAAAGTGGTAACCGCTTCCGAATTGACAACTTACGATATTCTGAATGCGTCGAATCTTCTTCTTGCTGAAGGTTCAGTGTCAAAAATTGAAAACCTGCTTAAGAACTAAGAGCCATGAACATACTTATCAAGCCGATCATCACGGAAAAGATGTCACAGGCGGGCGAAAAGTTGAACCGTTATGGTTTTGTTGTCGACCCTCGCGCGAATAAATTGCAGATTAAATCTGCAGTAGAAAAAATGTACGGTGTAAACGTTATTGGCGTAAACACTATGAATTACAACGGTAAAGTTCGTTCACGTTATACCCGTGCGGGTACACAAGTGGGCATTGCAAACCGTCACAAGAAGGCAGTTGTAACACTGAAGACTGGTGAAACAATTGACTTTTACAGCAATCTCTGATAACTAAAGACCTATAGAGAGCTATGGCACTTAGAAAATTCCGTCCGTTAACACCAGCAATGCGTCATCGCACGTTGGTTACTGCCGAGGACATTACATGTTCTACCCCGGAGAAAAGTTTGCTTGCTCCTGCCCCTAAAACCGGCGGACGCAACAATTCCGGGAAGATGACAATGCGCTACATCGGTGGCGGTCATAAACAGATGTATCGTATTATCGACTTCAAACGCGATAAGTTTGATATCCCTGCAACAGTAAAAACAATCGAGTACGATCCAAATCGTACAGCGCGAATCGCTCTGCTGGTTTATGCAGACGGCGAGAAGCGTTACATCATTGCACCTGCTGGTTTGAAGGTTGGACAAAAACTTTTGTCCGGCAAGAAAGCAACTCCGGAAGTGGGCAACACGTTGTTCCTTGCTGATGTACCATTGGGAACTATCATTCATAATATTGAATTACGTCCTGGTCAAGGTGCTAAAATGGCACGCAGTGCCGGGTCGTATGCGCAGTTGAGTGCACGCGAAGGAAAATATGCTGTGTTGCGTATGCCTTCTGGTGAGACACGCATGATTCTTATTACTTGCCTTGCTACAATCGGTTCTTGTTCGAATCCCGACCACAGCTTGCAAAGTGATGGTAAAGCTGGTCGTAATCGTTGGTATGGTCGTCGTCCTCGTACACGTCCTGTAGCAATGAATCCAGTGGATCACCCTATGGGTGGTGGTGAAGGCCGTGCATCTGGTGGACACCCACGTTCAAGAAAAGGAACAAAGTCGAAAGGACTCAAAACAAGATTCAAAGCAAAGGCTTCGAACAGATACATTCTCGAACGCCGAAAGAAATAATTACTAAGCCGATAACAGAACAATATGGCACGTTCACTCAAAAAAGGACCTTTTATAGATCCAAAACTGGACAAGAAAGTTGTAGCAATGAATAGCTCCAACAAAAAGGTTGCAATCAAAACATGGGCTCGTCGCTCAATGATATCTCCGGATTTCGTTGGACACACTTTCGCGGTTCATAACGGAAATAAATTCATACCTGTTTACGTAACTGAAAACATGGTTGGACACCGTCTTGGCGAATTCGCACCTACCCGTACTTTCCGTGGACACTCTGGAAATAAGGACAAAGCCACTAAATAAATTATAACTGGAAAAAGTATTCAGAGATGGCACGCAGAAAAGAATTATCAGCGAATGAGCGCAAAGAAGCAATGAAGACAACTTACATTGCTATGCTTCGCAACGTTCCAACATCACCACGCAAGATGCGACTCGTTGCAGATCTTGTTCGTGGACAAGAAGTTTTTAAGGCGTTGAATATTCTTCGCTTTACTAATAAAGAAGCAGCCGGCCGATTGGAAAAACTCCTTCGTTCAGCTATCGCTAACTACGAAAAGAAATCAGGGAATGTTGCTCAGGCTGAGAACCTGTTCATCAAAACTGTAATGGTTGATGGTGCTACACAGTTGAAACGTATTTCAGCTGCTCCGCAAGGACGTGCACATCGCATTCGTAAACGTTCGAACCACGTTACAATGGTTCTTGGAGAATTGACTAACGCATAATCGCATCACAATCTATAATTAAGAAATGGGACAGAAAGCAAATCCAATTGGCAATAGACTTGGTATCATCCGGGGATGGGAATCAAACTGGTATGGTGGCCGTCATTACGCTGACAAACTAGTTGAAGATGAAAAGATCCGCAACTACCTGAAAGCTCGTCTTGCCAAAGGCAGCATCTCGAAGATTGTGATTGAGCGTACAATGAAACTGATCACAGTTACAATTCATACTGCGCGTCCGGGAATCATTATCGGTAAAGGCGGAAAAGAAGTTGATAAACTGAAAGAGGAAATCAAGAAGCTGACGAAGAAAGAAGTTCAGATCAATATTTTTGAAATCAAGCGTCCTGAACTTGATGCTCGATTGGTTGCAGATTCAATTGCCCGTCAGATTGAAGGTCGTATTTCTTTCCGTCGTGCAATCAAAATGTCAATTGCTTCAACCATGCGTATGGGTGCTGAAGGAATTAAAGTAAAGTGTTCCGGTCGTTTAGCTGGTGCAGAGATTGCGCGAGTTGAAGGATACATGGAGGGTCGCGTTCCGCTTCACACATTGCGTGCTGATATTGATTATGCACTCGCTGAGGCACACACATCATTTGGCCGCATCGGAGTAAAAGTTTGGATTTGCAAAGGAGAACTTTACGGTAAGCGTGATCTTTCTCCAAATGCTCAGAGTGCGCAACAAGAGAAAAAGAATCCTGGCAATCAGGGTGGCGGTGGCCGCGGAAATCGTCCACGCAGAAATAACAGTACGCGTAAAGACCAATAAGAATCAGGCAACTGATATAATCAACAAATTGCTTTAAGGAAATAGTATAATGTTACAGCCGAAAAGATCAAAATTCAGAAAGACACACAAGATGAAAATCCGTGGAAGCGCAACGCGTGGATACAAGATTGCATTTGGTTCTTTCGCTATTAAAGCACAAGAAGAGTGCTGGCTTACTGCTAAGCAGATTGAAGCTGCCCGTGTTGCAATGACTCGTTACCTCAAGCGTGAAGGCCAGGTTTGGATTCGTGTGTTCCCTGATAAACCAATTACTAATAAGCCTGCAGAGGTTCGTATGGGTAAAGGTAAAGGTGCTCCTGAATATTGGGTTGCAGTTGTGAAAAAGGGAGCAGTTCTTTTTGAAGCAGACGGAATTCCAGTTGAAACAGCTCGCGAAGCATTACGACTTGGCGCACAAAAATTACCGGTGACAACAAGTTTCATTATTCGTAATGACTACGCACCGGATAACGTATAATAATAAAGAGAAATAAATATTGCGATGAAACAGAACGATATCGCCCAGTTGTCGGACACAGAACTAACAGAGCAACTCGCTGAGGTAAAATCTCAACTTGAGAAGTTGCAGTTGAATCATTCGGTTTCTCCAATAGAGAATCCACTGAAAATCCGCACAACACGCCGTGCAATTGCACGCATTCTTACAGAAATGGGAAACCGTAAACGTAAGACGGCATAATTACTTCCGGTAATAAGAAAGTAGAAAAGAAAAAAATGGAACAAACTATCGAACGCACAAACCGTAAAGAAAAAACGGGAGTTGTCATCAGCAACAAAATGAATAAGTCCATTGTTGTGGCTGTTGAGCGTAAAGTAAAACACCCGAAATACGGGAAGTTCGTGAAGAAGACGTCAACGTTTATGGCTCATGATGAAAAGAATGAGTCCAATATTGGCGATACAGTGCGCATCATGGAAACACGCCCTTTGAGCAAAAGCAAATGCTGGAGACTTGTTGCCGTTGTTGAACGCGCGAAGTAATTAGATTAAGAAACGAATAGCACTAAAGAGCGATGATCCAACAGGAATCCAGGCTGAATGTAGCCGACAATAGCGGAGCAAAAGAAGTACTCTGTATCCGTGTACTCGGTGGTACTGCAAAACGTTATGCACGCATTGGCGACAAAATTGTTGTCACTGTAAAACATGCGCTACCTTCTGGGAATATTAAAAAAGGAACAGTTTCAAAAGCAGTAATTGTTCGCACAAGAAAAGAGACACGTCGTCCTGACGGATCATACATCCGTTTTGATGATAATGCTTGCGTTCTTCTGAATGCACAGGATGAATTGCGTGGCACACGTATTTTCGGACCTGTTGCGCGCGAATTACGTGACTCGAATTACAGTAAGATTATTTCACTCGCACCTGAGGTGCTTTAATTGATAGGCCAAATGGCAAAATTGAAAATCAAGAAAGGTGACACAGTTGTTGTGATTGCTGGCGAACACAAAAGCCGCGATACACAATACAAAGTCCTTTCTGTAAACAGGACAACAAACCGCGTTTCCCTTGAAGGAATCACGGTGAAAAAAAGCAGCCGTCCGACTTCGGCGCATCCAAATGGTGGAATTATTGATGTTCCGGCATTTCTCCACCTATCTAACGTGATGGTTATTGATGGTGCTGGTACACCGACTCGTGTTGGACGTCAACGCAATGAAAAAACTGGGAAACTCGAACGCGTTTCCGCTAAATCTAAGGAGGTAATCAAGTAATGGCTACTGTAAAATATACTCCGCGCTTGAAGCAGAAGTACCGTGAGGCTGTTGTGCCTGCGCTACAGAAAAAATTTGACTACTCAAGCCCTATGCAGGTTCCTAAATTGGAAAAAATCTGCTTGAATCAAGGTGTTGGTGACGCTGTTTCTGACAAGAAACTCGTTGAAAACGCAGTGAAAGAAATGACCATGATCACTGGTCAGAAGTGCAATGCGACTATTTCACGCAAAGATATTTCGAACTTCAAACTTCGTAAAGGTGTTCCGATTGGTGTGAAATGCACGCTGAGAGGTGACAAGATGTACGAATTTCTTGATCGTTTAGTAGCTTCTGCATTACCTCGAATCCGCGATTTTCGTGGAATTAATGAGAAAGGTTTTGACGGAAAAGGCAATTATACCCTTGGAATCACAGAACAGATCATTTTCCCGGAAATTGATATCGACAAGGTGACCAAGATTATGGGTATGGACATCACTTTTGTGACATCAGCTGACAGCGATGAAGAAGCTCACGCTCTTTTGACCGAATTTGGATTACCATTCAAGAAAAAATAATTACCTTTGCAGCCCTTTAGGGAAAGATCATGGCAAAAGAATCAATGAAAGCACGGGAAGTAAAGCGGAAGAAACTAGTCGACCGCTATGCTGAAAAGCGTGCACAGCTTAAGAAAGAAGGCAAATGGGCAGAATTGTCATTGCTTCCACGTAACTCGTCACCGGTGCGTTTGCGCAATCGCTGCAAACTAACTGGACGTCCTCGTGGATACAGTCGTCAATTCGGACTTTGCCGTAACATGCTTCGTGAATTAGCTCTCAACGGCAAAATTCCTGGAGTAACCAAATCAAGCTGGTAACCATAAAAAGAAAACATATCGCAGCTACTGCGTTTGTATAATTATCCTGCGAGCGGGATAACATATAAGCTAAACAATGACAGATACAATCTCTGATTACCTGACACGCGTCAGGAACGCCATCAAGGCGAATCACCGTGTAGTGGAAGTTCCGGCTTCCCGCCTTAAGAAAGAGTTGACTAAGATCCTCTTCGAAAAAGGATATATACTGAATTATAAATTTGATGAAGCCGTAACTACTCAGGGCGTCATCAAAATCGCATTAAAATACCACCCTGTTACAAAACAATCTGCTATTCGCGGATTGGTGCGTGTTTCATCACCTGGTTTGCGTAAGTATTCTGGTGTTGAACGCATGCCGCGCGTTTTGAACGGACTTGGTATTGCAATTCTTTCTACATCACGTGGTGTGATGACTGATAAAGAAGCGCGCAAAGAAAATGTAGGCGGAGAAGTTCTCTGCTACGTGTATTAATAATTGGAGGAGGAAAAGATATGTCACGTATAGGAAAACTTCCGATTACTCTCCCGAAAGGTGTTGATGTAACTGTGAACAAGAATAATATCACAGTGAAAGGACCAAAGGGTGAACTCAAAAGAACAATTGATCAGGATATCACTGTGTCAGTTGAAGCTGGCGTAGTTACGCTTAGTCGCCCTACAGAGCAGAAGCGTCACAAAGCGCTGCACGGTTTGTATCGCGCATTGCTGAACAACATGGTAACAGGTGTTTCTACTGGTTACAAAACCGAGCAGGAACTTGTTGGTGTTGGTTACCGTGCTATTGCTAAAGGTCAGCAACTTGAATTGACTCTTGGTTACTCTCACAACATCATTTTCGAATTGCCTTCTGAAATCAAAGTAGCAACTACTGCGGAAAAAGGACAAAATCCGAAAATCATTATGGAGTGCAGTGACAACGAATTGTTAGGACTTGTAGCAGCAAAGATTCGCTCATTGCGTAAACCTGAACCGTACAAAGGAAAAGGTATCAAGTTCTCGAATGAGATTTTACGTCGTAAAGCTGGTAAATCGGCTGGTAAATAATTAGAATGAAGTGCCCGGCAAAAACCGCGCAATAAAAAGATAAGAAAATGGCTATTACAAAAGTTGAACGCAGAAACAGAATCAGAATGCGGATTAAAAAACGCCTCGCTGCTTCTGTGCACCCAAGATTGAGTGTGTTCCGTAGCAATAAGGACATTTATGTTCAGATTGTGGATGACTCAAAAGGCAATACGTTACTCGCTGCTTCTTCACGCGACAAAGCACTTGCAGGGAAAAAAGTCAATAAAACAGAACAAGCTAAACTCGTTGGTAATTCAATCGCAGAGAAAGCTAAAGCTGCTGGAATTACAACTGTAGTTTTTGATCGTGGAGGTTACCTCTATCATGGACGTGTGAAAGCACTTGCAGAAGCTGCACGTGAAGCAGGACTTAAACTTTAATTGAATATTCTCTGGTAAAGAGCACAGATAAAAAGAAAAATGGCTAACGTAAACGTAAAGCGAGTTAAATCAAGCGACATCGAACTTAAAGATAAGTTGGTTGGAGTTAATCGCGTAACCAAAGTAACCAAAGGTGGTCGTACTTTCAGTTTCACTGCAATTGTTGTAGTTGGAAATGAAAAAGGAGTAGTAGGCTACGGACTTGGTAAAGCAAAAGAAGTTTCTGATGCGATCACTAAGGCTGTTGATGATGCAAAGAAGAATCTTGTGAAAGTTTCTTTGGTGAACGGAACAGTTCCTCACGCACAAATCGGAAAGTTCGGCGGTTCACTGGTTTTCTTGAAACCCGCTTCTCATGGTACTGGTGTTATCGCCGGTGGTGCAATGCGTGCAGTTCTTGAAAGTGTTGGGGTTACAGACGTTTTGGCAAAGAGTAAAGGTTCTTCAAATCCGCACAACGTTGTAAAAGCAACAATGGATGCATTAACGAATATGCGTGATGCGTTCACAATTGCTCAACAGCGCGGAATTACAATGGATAAAGTATTTAACGGTTAATTCAATTTTGAGATGTCTAAAGTTCGCATCACACAAATAAAAAGCTGCATTGATTACCCAGGGCGCCAGAAATCTACTCTTGCTGCTCTTGGTCTCAAACGCATGAATCGCTCTGTAGAAAAAGAAGCTACTCCGCAGATTCTGGGAATGATTGTCAAGGTAAAGCACCTTGTAAAAGTTGAAAATATTTAATTAATCAGGGAGAGCATAGATCATGAAATTAAGTAGTCTCACACCTGCAAAAGGTTCAGTAAAAAATCAAGGAAAGCGCGTTGGTCGTGGACAAGGTTCCGGAAAAGGTGGAACTTCTGCACGTGGTCACAAAGGTGCACAGTCGCGTTCCGGTTATAGCTCTAAGCGTGGATTCGAAGGTGGACAAATGCCATTACAGCGTCGTCTTCCTAAATTCGGATTTAAAAATATTAATCGTGTTGAGTACAAAGGAATCAATCTTGATGCCTTGCAGTCTCTTATCGAGAAAAGAAAAATTACTTCAATTGACATTGAAGTGTTGAAACAAAATGGCCTTGTTGGTAAGAATGATCTTGTGAAAATTCTTGGACGTGGCGAACTGAAATCAAAAGTTGATGTGAAAGTTCACGCTTTCTCTGCAACGGCAAAAGCGGCTATTGAAGCAAAGGGCGGAAACGCCACAACTGTTTAGTATGAAGAAGTTCATAGAAACGATTAAGAATATTTTCTCCATCGAGGAGTTGCGTCAGCGTATCATTTATACGTTGGGCTTCTTGTTGATTTATCGTCTGGGATCATACGTGGTTCTGCCAGGAGTAGATCCTGATCAATTGGCGAAATCACAAGCCGAAGGTGGTGGCGGAATTCTGGATCTGATTAACATTTTCGCGGGTGGAGCATTCAGCCGCGCGTCGATTTTCGCGTTGGGTATCATGCCTTACATTTCCGCGTCAATCATTCTGCAACTCTTAACTATGGCATTGCCATATTTCCAACGCATGCAGCGTGAAGGTGAAAGCGGAAGAAAGAAAATTAATCAGTATACACGTTATCTTACCGTTGTTATCACTGCAATGCAGGCTGTTGGATATTTGTCAACTCAGGTTACTGACAAAGCCGGCGTAGTCGTTGATCATAGCCAGTTCTGGTATATCCAGTCGATTGTCATCCTCGTTACAGGAACAATGTTCGTAATGTGGCTGGGAGAAAAAATTACCGATAAGGGAATTGGAAATGGTATTTCTTTGATCATCATGATCGGAATTGTAGCTCGTTTACCTTTTGCATTCTCTTCTGAATTTGCTTCACGTCTTGAGTCTGAAGGTGGTGGATTGATCATGTTCCTGGTAGAACTTGCCGTACTCCTGATGGTAGTTATCGGATGTATTCTGCTTGTTCAAGGTACTCGACGGATTCCAATTCACTTCGCGAAACGAATTGTTGGAAATCGTCAATATGGCGGACAGCGCAATTACATTCCACTTAAGGTTAACGCTTCGGGTGTAATGCCAATCATTTTTGCTCAAGCTATCGTAATGATTCCAATTCAATTGGCAGGATTTGCTTCTGGTAGTGATGGAGAAGTGAATTGGTTCGTGCGGGAGTTTGGAAATAACTACGGACTTTGGTATAACTTGTTTACTGCATTGCTCATTGTCGTATTCACATATTTCTACACCGCGATCACCGTGAATCCAAACATGATGGCAGAAGAAATGAAACGCAATGAAGGATATATCCCGGGAATTAAACCTGGAAAGAGAACTGCTGAATATATTGATCAGGTGATGTCGAGAATTACTTTGCCAGGCGCAATCATGCTTGCTTTTGTAGCGATTCTTCCTGCGATTGTAATCCGCTTTGGAGTGAACAACGAATTTGCACAGTTTTATGGTGGAACCAGTATCCTCATCCTTGTAGGTGTGGTATTGGATACACTGCAACAGATTGAAAGTTATCTTTTGATGCGTCACTACGATGGACTCTTGAAGTCCGGCCGTATTAAGGGACGTACTTCTGTTGGTATGCAGGCAAGCGCCCAGTACTAACAGGAAGTATGATCTACTTAAAGACGAACGAAGAGATTGAACTGATACGACAGAGTTCTTTGCTTGTTGGAAAAACCCTTGCAGCCGTCGCTAGAGAAATCAGCGAAGGTGTAAGTACACTTGCACTTGACAAGATTGCGGAAGATTTTATTCGTAGTCATGGTGGTGTGCCGGCGTTCAAAGGTTACCGCGGTTTTCCCGGTACACTCTGTGTCTCAGTTAATGCACAGGTTGTTCATGGAATTCCTGGTAAGTACGAATTGAAAGCTGGTGATATTATCTCAGTTGATTGTGGTGTAAAAATGAACGGTTATTACGGTGATTCTGCTTTCACTTTCCCAATTGGAGAAGTAAAAAAAGAAACACTTCAGTTGCTGAGAGTAACCAAGGAGTCGTTGTACTGCGGAATTGAGAAAGCAGTTGCAGGCGGCCGACTTGGAGACATCAGTGAAGCTGTTCAAAGCCATGCAGAAAAACATGGTTACGGAGTAGTTCGGGAATTGGTTGGACATGGAGTTGGAAAACATCTTCACGAAGAACCGGAAGTTCCAAACTACGGACGCAAGGGTTCTGGTCCGAAATTGTCCGAAGGCCTGGTGATTGCAATCGAACCCATGATTAATATGGGGAAGAAGAATATCAAACAGGAAAAAGACGGATGGACCATCACTACTGCCGACGGATTGCCTTCAGCGCATTTCGAACATACGATAGTAGTGAAAGCGGGGAAAGCAGATATTCTGTCATCGTTCGAAGAGATCGAACAGGTTTTGAAAGAAAGAAAGATTGAAATTATATAATGGCAAAAACAGAATCAATTGAGCAGGACGGTACTATTATCGAAGCACTCTCAAACGCAATGTTTCGCGTAGAGCTGGAAAATGGTCACGTTGTAATTGCTCACATTTCGGGGAAGATGAGAATGAATTATATCAAAATTCTCCCTGGTGATAAAGTGAAGGTTGAGATTTCGCCATACGATTTGACTAAAGGAAGAATAACATACAGATACAAATAAAACAGTTGGAGTGAGCTGCCTGATAGTTATCAGGAAGAAAAGCAAAGGCCAGCAAAAAAAAGAGTAAGATGAAAGTCAGAACATCTGTTAAGAAACGCAGTCCCGAATGCATCATTGTTAGACGCAAGGGCCGTGTATATGTGATTAATAAAAAGAACCCAAAGTTCAAGCAGCGTCAGAAAAACTGATCTGTAATATAGTAGGAACAATACAACAACTACGATAAATGGCAAGGATTGCTGGTATCGATTTACCGAAAAACAAAAGAGGCGAAATTGGTCTAACCTATATCTATGGGATTGGACGCAGTACAGCTCGCCGTATTCTCACTGAAGCTGAAGTTAACTTCGACAAAAAAGTTTCTGAATGGGACGACGACGATTTGAACAAGATTCGTACTCTCATCAACGATTCAACGAAAGTTGAAGGATCGCTGCGTTCTGAAGTTCAACTTCATATCAAGCGTTTGATGGATATTGGAGCTTATCGCGGTGTTCGTCACCGTCTTGGACTCCCTGTTCGTGGACAATCGACAAAAAATAACTCGCGCACCCGCAAAGGGAAACGCAAAACGGTTGCTAACAAAAAGAAAGCAACGAAATAAAAACTCATTCTTTAGCGGCGTAAGTGTCTATCAAATGAAACTTGCGGCCTAAAATAGAGAAAGAAGAAAATGGCTAAACAGACAACAACTACAACAGGCAAATCCGGAGCAACAGGAGCCAAAGCAGCTGCGAAGAAACGCGTAGTGAAAGTGGAAGCTATCGGCGAAGCGCACGTGAATGCAACCTTCAACAACATCATCATCACACTTACGAACATGCAAGGTCAAACGATCTCTTGGTCAAGTGCGGGTAAGATGGGTTTCCGTGGTTCAAAAAAGAACACTCCTTATGCTGCTCAAACTGCAGCGTCAGATTGCGGTAAAGTAGCATTCGATGCTGGTCTGCGCAAAGTAAAAGTTTATGTGAAAGGACCTGGCGCCGGACGTGAGTCTGCAATCCGTACCCTGAATCAGGCTGGAATTGAAATTATTGAAATCGTGGACATCACACCGATCCCACACAATGGATGTCGTCCTCCAAAACGTCGTCGCGTTTAATTGAACATTTTTTAGAGAAACTACTACAATGGCAAGATACATCGGCCCAAAATCAAAGATTGCACGCAGATTCAAAGAACCAATTTTCGGTCCTGATAAGGCGCTTGAAAAGAAGAACTACGGTCCTGGTCAGCATGGTGCTGGATCAAAGCGGCAGAAAAAATCTGAATACGCAATTCAGCTTTCTGAAAAGCAGAAAGTAAAATATACGTACGGAATTCTTGAGCGTCAGTTCGCTTTAGTTTTCGATCGTGCTTCACGTTCAAAAGGAATTACCGGTGAGGTTCTTCTTCAATTGATCGAATCACGTTTGGACAACGTAGTGTATCGCATGGGAATTGCTCCATCACGTGCAGGTGCGCGTCAGATCGTATCCCATCGTCACATTCTTGTGAATGGAGATGTGGTAAACGTTCCTTCATACACTTTGAAGCCAGGTGATGTGATTGCTGTTCGTGAAAAATCGAAAGCACTCGAATCAATCAACAATTCTATTGGAGCAGGAAGTAATTACTCATGGATCGAATTTAACCCTACGGCGATGGAAGGTAAATTTGTAACGTATCCTGAGCGTACTCAGATTCCTGAGAATATTAAGGAACAGCTTATCGTCGAATTGTATTCTAAGTAATACTTTGCTTCAGTAGCCTGATCATTCAACGAAAGTTAAACAACATCAAACTCTAAATATCACTATGGGTATCCTTGCATTTCAGAAACCAGATAAAGTGATCATGATTCAGTCAAGCGAAACTGATGGTCTTTTCGAATTCCGTCCGCTCGAGCCTGGTTATGGTATTACAATCGGAAACGCACTTCGTCGTATTCTTCTTTCTTCATTGGAAGGTTATGCGATCACTACAATCAGAATTGAAGGTGTTGACCATGAATTCTCCACTATCAAAGGAGTAATGGAAGATGTTACAGAAATGGTTTTGAATTTCAAACAAATCCGTTTCAAGCGTCAAATCGAAACTACAGACAGTGAAAAAGTTGTCGTGAATATCACGGGCAAAACACAATTGACTGCTGGCGATATTGGAAAATTCACTTCCGGTTTCCAGGTGTTGAATCCTGATTTCGTAATCTGCAACATGGAAGCAAGCGTGAAACTCAAAATTGAGATCACGATTGAAAAAGGTCGCGGATATGTTCCTTCTGAAGAGAACAAACCATTGAACGCTCCAATCGGATTGATTCCGATTGATGCTATCTATACTCCGATCCGTAACGTGAAATTCTCAGTTGAGAACTATCGTGTCGAGCAGAAAACGGATTACGAGAAACTGGTTGTTGAAATTGTAACAGACGGTTCTATTCATCCAAAGGAAGCTTTGAAAGAAGCGGCTAAAATTCTTATTCATCACTTCATGTTGTTCTCTGATGACAAGATTACTCTTGACACAGTGGAGAAAGCATCTTCTGAAGAATTTGATGAGGATTCATTGCACATGCGTCAGCTGTTAAAGACGAAACTTGTTGATATGGATCTTTCTGTACGTGCATTGAATTGCTTGAAAGCTGCGGATGTTGAAACTCTTGGTGATCTTGTTTCATTCAACAAGAACGACCTATTAAAGTTCCGCAACTTCGGTAAGAAGTCTTTGACAGAACTTGAAGAGCTTGT
>CAZBYM010000042.1:0-15635 GCA_964495745.1 uncultured Chryseobacterium sp.
GTGCGAGTACATGAAGGATTCGATCATCGCGAAAAAATCAAACACTAAGCGTATGAAATTGGTTCTACTTTCCGGGCAAATGATCATGCTCGATAAAAACCTTTCGAAGAAAACACAATACCACGACCCTGTGATGATTATTGTCGATGATCCGGGCTTTAATAAAGTTCAGGAAATCGTTTATTCGTCACCAACAGCGAAGCAAAAGCAGTTTCAAGTGAAAGGTGCGATCAACAAACTCTATTGGTTTGATTATTACTAGTTCTTTCAAGTTCAATTTCCGCGAGCGTGGCGGTGCCCCCTTTGGGGGTTAGGGGGCGTGGGAAGAAGGAGTGAATTACTTAAACCAACTCGAATACATCACATAATTATTCGCAATCCTTTCAATTTCACCTTTCGATAATTCCGGAGAGATTTCTTTTATTTTTTTCGCCGGAACACCCGCGTAAATACTATTCGCTTCACATTTCATTCCTTCCGTTACAACTGCACCTGCGGCGATAATCGTATTGCTTCCAACTTCGGCATGATCCATTACAATCGCGCCCATGCCAACAAGCACATCATCATTTAAAGTACATCCATGAACAATGGCGCGATGCCCAATTGAAACATTATTGCCAATTGTTGTTGCAGCTTTTTGGTACGTACAATGAATCATCGCAAGATCCTGAACATTCACTTTGTTTCCCATTACAATGCTGTTCACGTCGCCGCGAATGACAGAGTTGAACCAGAAACTACATTGATCGCCGCATTTGACATCTCCCACAATTGTTGCGTTCTCCGCAATGAAACAATCGTTACCAAATGATGGAGATTTTCCTTGTACTTCTAAGATTACTGGCATATTTCTGATTTAATTACTCAAAAATGGTGGTCGACTTCGATACATCTTATTTTTTGTCATTTCGAGTGTCCGAAGAATGAGGATGTATCGAGAAACGACAAAAAAATAAATTGTATTAAAGTCAGCAAGCATGAATTGTCTCACTGAGTAGGCGCGCTTTTCGCGCGACGTATCGAAGTGGGGCAATTACTTCCCCACCGAATCTGCTTTCGGCATATTTCCCGGCTGACAACAATTCGGAAGTTTTTTCTGCGCACGGTTATTAGCTTTCACATCGTCAGCATCATAACCAATTGCGGAAATTACAGTTCTCAATTTTTCGGGACTTGTTTTCGCGGAGTTGTAAATAATCGAGACTTCTTTCGTAACCAAATCCAGAGTCGCTTTTTTTACACCTTTCGTTAGACTAAGTTCTTTTTCTAATCTGGTCTTGCACATTTCACATTCAGCGGACGTCATTATTTTCACTGTGTCCGTTTTTGAATTTTGCTGCGCAGATAAACCAGCGGGTGCTATCAATACCAGCGCAAGTATGAATACGGAGATTGATGTTATTGTTTTCATGATAATTTGATTGAATAGTGTTTGAAGTTAAATTTTTATTCTGAGTCCACCATAAATTGTCCGGCCATCAGTTGGCGCATATATCAATGAAGCATCAAAATTGGGGCCAAAGGGATTCTCAGCGGAAATTATTGGATGGTGCTGCATAAAGTTGGCAATATTCTCGACACCGGCATAAACGTCAACACGTCTGAACTTTCGAGTAATGTGAGTGTTAAATATGAAAAACGGTTTGGTGTATGATTCCGGTTCTAATATGTAAAGTCCTGTCGAATTTTCATCATAGCGACTTGGCATTCTTGTTGCTCCAAGCCATTTTGCTGTGAAATCCAGCATCCATTTGTCGAAAGGCAACGCGTAAGCAAGATTGATGAACGCTCTATGGCGCGGCACAAGTGGACGGTTTTTCATTTGTCCGTTGTATAGTGATTGCACATCGTAAAACTTGTAAGCCACGCGAATGTTGAAACGATCAAACGGCTCAATAGAAATATCCGCTTGCAAGCTATTGGCGAAGGAGCGTCCTCGCTGATTGTAAATTTTCAGTTTCCCTGGAGTATCGAAATCAATCAATACCTGATTTTCGAAATCGGTTCTGAAAAAATCGATTACGAGTAAAGCTGGATGTTTCAGAAACTTAAATTTCTGCTGAACACTTCCTCCATAATTCCATGCAACTTCTGCGTCAAGGTCAGGACTGATGATGACTTCACGCGAGTTGGCAAACAACATGCTGCTCTCCGTGAAAATATTCGCGTAACGAAAACCTCTTCCTCCTGAAACTCTGATCGCAGTTTTTTCTGAAGGATCAAATTTCAAATGCAGCCGCGGAGTAATCTGCATTCCTGCGAGATTGTGGTAATCAGCACGGATTCCTGCAACCATCGTAAATTTCTTGTGCGGATGCCCTGTATATTCGGCAAAAACTCCCGGAACAATTTCTATCCTGTCGTATGATGAATCATTGTAGTTCTGTATGTAGTCGTCGTACACCAAACTTGTTCCAACCTTCACAATGTGATCTGTGGTTTTTACAATATCCTGATAAATCAAATTGACATAAAGACTTTTCTGCTCGCCTTGATAACTTCGCAATCCAAAAAACATATCCTGCTTGTGGTAACGCGCGGAAAACATTGTCCCAATGCTCCGGCCTGGTTTCTCAAAAATGAATCCGGCTTTGTTAAAAATTTCTGCCTGAATATTTTTAATTCCAATCCCGTAGAAATTAGAAGTGCCATAATCACGTGAGCGATCAAAATTGAATTGGCCACCTTGACGATCATCATACACCATGCGCATTCCGAATTGCCCTTCTGATTTAGACCCGCGTTGCCAGTACCAACGATTCATCACGTTGAGTTGATCGTAAGTGGGTTGATCTAAAAATCCATCGCGATTATTATCGTTACGCTGACGCATCGTACTCGCATGTCCAAGCAGTGTTGTCCCAAGATTTGGATTGAAACTTTTGTTCAAGTGAACATTCATTTCATATCGTCCAAACTGATTCACATATAAATTGAAAAAGAACGGATCCTGATCTTCTCCTGGTTTGAGAATATCAATGTTCAGTTGTCCTGCAATTGATTCGTAACCATTCACAACTGATCCGGTTCCTTTCGTGATAAGAATACTTTTGATCCACGTTCCCGGTACATGCGACAATCCATACGACGACGACAATCCACGAATGAGCGGAATATTCTCAAACAGAATTTGCGAATACACTCCGTCGAGTCCAAGCATGTTGATTTTCTTCGCGCCCGAAACAGCATCCGTCATCGCTGCATCTACACTTGGATTGGTTTCAAAACTTTCTGATAAATTGCAACAGGCTGCTTTCAGTAATCCTCGCTGCGTAATTTTCTCTGCATTAATTGGAGCGATGAATGAGAACTCGGAAGCGTTTTGGACTTCAGTAATCACTACCATCTTCAGCGTATCCTTGCTCGGTTCAAGTGAAACAAGAATATTGAGAGGATCTTTTTTCGAAAATAGAATTTTCTTGCCTTTGTATCCGGTCGCACGAACAACTAAATGAGCCGGAAAGCTGTCGGGCCAGCTCAGTATAAATGTTCCGTCGACATTGGTAGCAGTTCCAAGGCGCGTACCTTCCCAAGTAACAACCGCTCCAGGAATTCCTGATTTGTCTGCATCGGTTCCGGTAATTTTGCCCGTCAAGTCGCCATTTTTGGCGCCAACATCCAGAACGAATAGAAGCAGAAGTAATAGAATTGAATTTTTCATGAAATGATTTTTTCGTTTACAAAAAGAACATTGTCCTGAATAGAATCAGTACATCGTTTTTGAAAACAAAATCAGATCAGAAATGTTTTTGTGAAAATGCGGATAGGAGGAGAGAATAATTTAGGAGGCTGGTTCTTCAGAAAAATCGTGTGCATCGCATTTTTGTCACTTCGAGCGCAGTCGAGAAGCGGCAAAATTATCGGTGCGTTAAACCAAATGTTTGATTTTTCAAAAGACTGTGTAGAAGCTCCCACATACTCGAGCACCGCAATACTTACATTACTGATATCACAACATCTTTCCTCAATCACTGCTTGATCATCACAATCTTCTTCCCCACAACAATCTTCAGGCGCAGCGAATGAAATGGAAACCGATCCGGATTTCAAACAAACCATTTTCGCCAAAGTAATTCCGGATCCTGAAAGAAGGATAAGAATTCCCAAGACAATCGAAACAGCGGATTTGAACCAGATTTTCATTACTCAAAAATAGACAATTTGAAATGGAATCCCAAGTGATTAGGCATTCTTAACAGGCGAATAATCCACCGTAAAATGCAATCCACGGCTTTCTTTCCGAGCCATCGCATGTTTTATTATGATATACGCCACATTTATGATATTTCTCAGTTCGCAAACAGTCTGCGAAATCGTAATCTTCTTGTATAGTGCTTCGTTCTCAATCCAGAGAATTTCCAAACGATCCATGGCTCGTTTCAAGCGCAAATCTGAACGAACGATGCCAACGTAATTACTCATGATGGCTTGAACTTCTCTTAAGCTCTGAACAATCAAAACCATTTCTTCAGGTGCATCTGTACCTTCTGCGTTCCAATCTGGAATATTTTCCTGATGACCTTGGTTTGCAATTGTTGCTATAGAATCAATACTGGCTTCATGCGAAAACACAACTGCTTCAAGAAGTGAATTTGATGCAAGACGATTCGCTCCATGCAAGCCGGTACATGAACATTCTCCAACTGCATAAAGCCGTTGGATATTGCTGCGACCATGTTTGTCCACATGAATTCCTCCACACAAATAATGTGCGGCAGGAACAACCGGAATCATTTGTTTCGTCATGTCAATGTCCAGCGACAAACATTTCTCGTAAATATTCGGAAAGTGTGATCTCAAATCTTCCGCGTCAAGATGTGTGCAATCGAGATACACAAAATCTTCTCCACGGATTTTCATCTCGTTGTCAATTGCTCTCGCAACAATATCACGCGGCGCCAGTGATTTTCGTTCATCATACTTCTGCATGAATTCTTTTCCATCTTGCGTGCGGAGAATTCCTCCGTGTCCGCGCATCGCCTCAGTGATCAGGAATGAAGGATGTTCTCCCGGATTATACAATGATGTTGGATGAAATTGCATGAACTCCATATTCTCCACACGACCTTTCGCGCGATAAACCATTGCAATTCCATCTCCTGTAGCAATTGTAGGATTCGTGGTTGTTGCATATACGTGTCCTGCTCCGCCCGTCGCCATCAATGTAATTCTTGAAAGCACAGTGTCAACTTCTCCTGTTCGCGTATTGAGAACATACGCACCGAAACATTTTATGTCTGGAGTTCTGCTGTTCACTTCCACTCCAAGATGGTGTTGCGTAATAATATCCACAGCGAAGTGATGATCGTAAATCGAAATGTTATTATGCTTTTGAACTTCCGTCAACAACGCGCGTTCAATTTCAAATCCCGTAATGTCTTTGTGATGAAGTATTCTTGGTTCTGAATGTCCGCCTTCTTTGGCAAGCTCGTATTCTCCTTCAGGAGTCTTATCAAATTGTGCGCCCCATTCAGCAAGTTCACGTACACGTTGAGTCGATTCGCGAATTACCATTCGTACAATTTCCTCGTCGCACAAACCATCACCACAAATCAGGGTATCGGAAATATGTTTCTCGTAGGAATCAGGTGAATACATGACCGCTGCAATACCGCCTTGCGCATATTTCGTGTTCGATTCGTCAGCGTTGGATTTTGTAATCAAAATCACCTTGCCGTGACTCGCAACTTTCAACGCGTATGTCAATCCCGCAATTCCGGAACCAACAATGAGAAAATCTGTTTTGATCTGGGGTTTCATTCTGTCTGCTAAATTACTTCTTAGATGGGAGAAATGAGATTTGTGACCTGAGAAGATTGGTTTTGCGGGCTAATTCAGCAATACTCTGTTAATCAAGAGTAAAGATGAATTGCAACAGGTCTGTCTCCCGTCTAATGTCTCCCGTCTATTGTCTATTTTTGCATTATGGAATCTCCAACAATCCCAGTAATCATCTACGCCGAAAGCACACCAAATCCGGCTACAATGAAATTCGTCGCGAACCGTATGCTTATCGAAGATGGCGCAACAGCACAATATTTGTCTGCAGAAGAAACTGCAGGCGCACCTCTCGCAGCAAGACTTTTTCGTTTTCCTTTTGTGAAAGGTGTTTTTGTTTCTGCGAATTATGTAACAGTTACAAAATCAGATTCGCTCACCTGGGATGATATTACTCTTGAACTTCGTGAGTTCATCCGCGATCATATTGCTCAGGGAAATGCGGTAGTTGCTGAACTTCCAAAGCAAGAAGTACACACCGATTCTTCTTTCAAATCAACAACAACTGTATTCACTGAACACGCCGCGCCTCAATCCGAGACTGAGCATAAAATTGTTGAAGTACTCGAACAATATATTCGCCCTGCAGTAGAGCAGGATGGAGGCGCGATCACCTTCACTTCATACAAAGATGGAATTGTAACAGTCCAGATGCGTGGTTCGTGTAATGGATGTCCTTCTGCAAGCGTAACCCTCAAAGCTGGAATAGAAGCGCTCTTGAAACGAATGGTTCCGGGTGTCCAGGAAGTTGTTGCTCAATCGATGTAATGTTGTAGTGCGTTGGCGGTTCCTCCTTGGGAGGTTAGGAGGCGTGCGTTGAGATGCGAATGGTTCCTGGCGTACAGGAAGTTGTTGCTCAATCGATGTAATTAGCACATTAACTAATTAGCACATCAACTAATTACGACATTAACAAAGCGGACAGTCATTCCCCAAAGAAACTCCTTGGATCTGACTGCCCGCTACCCACCACTTACCGCTCACATATTCAGGTTAATTAATGATGTACGTACAATCTGGCGACTTCACACGATTTTGATCAGCACCAACAGAGTTAATTTCATAGAAGTAAACTTTCGTTCCTTTCTTCGCATTCTTCAGCGCATCCTTTCCACCTTGCGGAATTTGATTTCCGCGTATTCCGTTACCTGAGAATAGAAATACACCACCTGGACCAACGACATCCATCGAATAAGAAACTACACTTGCTTTAGCATCGAAATTAAAATCGGTACCATAAGTGCACACAAGTCCAAGTGAGTTTGCCAGCGAAGATGCGGTAGTTCGCGGTGAAGTTGCACCAGATGGATATACAAGCGGAGCTGGTAATTGCTTCACACGGAATTCCATTACACCCATCGGCTTCACCTTGCCACTATCCGTTTCAGCGGAGATATTTATCTTACACGGACGACCTGTTTTTGGACCGGTGACATTGTACTTGCCTCCACCAAGAGGAGTCAATGTTCCATTATCACATGTCACACGAACTTTTTCATTGGGAACTCCAGGTACTGAAACTGTGATTGGATTTACAAGTCCAGCATACATCACATTCATCTTGTCTGCACTTGCTGTCGCGGAAGGACGCGCTACAATATATTGCGACTGAAACGGAAACTGCATAAAAGTTCCTTTCGGTGTTTTCATGTTCACAACACCTTCATAGGTCACGATTCCTTCTTTATCGGTTTTCACGGTGTATTGTCCAAGTCCATCATGGATAGTCAAACTGTCGTATGCTCCAACCATCTTTCCTGTTTTCGGATCCCATTCTCCAATGTAAACTTGTGGAACAAGAGTTTTATTGAATGCGGCTAGGAAAATATCGGCATTGTATTCTTCTCCAAGCAACACGTAGTTTGATGAGGTAATTACACGCGCCGCAACAGTATCAAACGGAATGATATCAGAATCCGTTGCCTTTAAAAGTTCATCCACGACATCTGCTTCTGCACTCTTAACATCATCTTGAATTTTTGATAATATCGCAACTGTGGCTACCAGAGGAGAATTATAGAAATTCCGCATCTCCCAAGTACGGGTTTCTCCATCATCTTGCGGATCTCTTGTGTCAATTCCAAAGTGCATTTGATTCGCAGTATTTTCCGGAAGTAGCGCGAGAATATTTTTTTCAAACTCGTTAAGTTTGGTCTTCAACACACGCGATTCGCCGGCAGAACCATCTTCTGAATTTCCAATCAATATGTTCGTAGGAACATCGTAGTTTTCTTTACCATCAATATAGTACAGACGTGCTGTATCTTCTTCGTGATTGGCAAATCCTTCTGTTTCGCGAATGAGTCTCTTCTTGAGTAAATCAATATACTCGTTCATCTCCTTCGACATTTTTTTCGCCTCTTGAGCCTTGTTCCAATTAGTAGTCACTCGGATTGGATCAACACTTTTCTTTTCATCGAAGCGTGCGTACAATGCGGCAAGATCTTGATCAAATCCACGACCGGTATTTTCGAGCCCGGTGTTGATAGTTACAAATGCATCAAGAATTTCTTTTGAAACGTTGAGTGCAAGAAGTGCCGTGAGAACGAGATACATCATCCCAATCATCTTTTGGCGTGGTGAAAGATTTCCGGAGGCCATGGCTTTTTAGTTTTAGGTTCGACTTATTGTTTAGCCATCCTAATGCTGCCATTTCAAAAAAGATACAAGGGGTTGGTAAGACCTCAAAGGTTTCACGCAGAAATTCATGATCCACGAAATAACCTTTGAGGTCTTAATCGTTTGATCGCTGATCCTCAAATTAACCTTCCGGGTCTTACATCCTCCAAGGACCCTGAAAGGGTCAAATGTTAGTAACCCCGAGTGAATTCCGTAAGGAATGAAACTCGGGGTTACTAACACAAAACAAAAAATCCTTGCTGCCGCAGGCGTTTTCCACCAATGCTTATCTCCGAATCACAGGTAAAGTCACCACCTGTTCATTTGTTTGAATTTTTACAAAATATATTCCGGATGCGAGATTCTCCGTCTCGATTTCAAACCGATTCTCGCCGCCACTCACACTTTCGTTGTAATTTGTACTAATCACTCGCCCCGTCATATCTAGCAATTGAATTTCAACATTCGATCCAGCCTCAGTACGGAGTGAAATAAATAATTGCCCATCATTCGGATTAGGATATACGTTCGCAGAAATTGGAACGCCCGTTACAGGACGAACCGAAGAAATGTCCCGATTGCTTCTTAACACAACTCCGGAATCACCGCAAATAAATGCAGTCGTATCTCCCGCGAAAGCAATGTCATACAAATCCTGAGACGTCGGTGCTGTTTCAGTAAACCAAAATCCGCCTCCATCTTCACTTCGTGAAATATGTCCGTTATCTCCGCAAATTATTCCCGACAAATCATTCATGAAACGGATTTTGTGAAGATCATTTGTCGTCGTCGCCCATGGAATTGTTGACCAACTCACGCCACCATTCACAGAGTAATTTTGCAGCCCACTTGTTCCTACAAAATAAGGACTTAAACCACTCGTTCCTTGATATGCGAATCCATTAATGTCTTCAAAACCAAACATCGGTTGCGCAACAAATGTCCAGGTTGAGCCGCTGTCAGATGTGAATGCCATATAACCGCCGTCAGCTACAATCCATCCATTGGCCGCGTCAGTGAAATAAATGTCGTTGATGTTTTCGGATGTGCCGGTTGACAGCGTGTCCCAAGAATTTCCATAATCAAATGTGCGATAGGCAACTCCGTGTTCACCCGCGCAAGAAAAAACGGAATCGTTAACCGGATATCCGCAGAGGAGGTTGTAAGGAGAAATATAATTTGCTGACGTATAAGTAAGGAACCAGATTGTACGTAAGACTACCATTCCACTGTCACCAACAATCCATGCTCTCTGGTTATCTGTAAAATCAATATCGTGAAGCTCGAGGTTGGGAGCAAATTCTTCAGCCTGTTCCCACCAAGTGTTACCGTTATCGCCAGAAAGAACAAGGGTTCCATAGGCTCCCGAATCTGTTGCGGGGTTGAATCCAACTGCAACCACGCCGATCATGTTAGGGTCATTGGCAGCGATCGCGTTGAGTCGGTAGGTAACACCGGAATTCAATGTATCCCACTGCGCATTTACTTGACTTGTCAATGAAATCGCAACCGCTGCTATTATCGTTCTGATCTTCATAATTACTTTTTATTGATTACCGGAATCACCAGCTGCTCGTTTTCAGTTTGAATCGTAATCAAATACATTCCCGCAGAAAGTGCAAGTGTCTCACTGTCTATCACAACTTGATGCACGCCTGCACTTTGATTTCCTGAAGAGAGTTCAATCCTTTTTCCCGAATTGTCGTAAAGGTACACGTTTACATTTTCTGAATTTTGTAAAGTGTACGTTATCGTTGTTTGTGATTCGAATGGATTTGGACCAACACTTCCCGCAATGCTACCGCTCGTGTTGGAATAAATTCCTGTTGTCAAATCAACAAGAACTCCATCGCTGGAGTAGCATGGTGTGTACAACCCTGCGCCATTCTCAGCAATCACCGAAAAATAATACCATTGCCCTGAGATCAAACTCAAACTTCCTACATGCGCAGTATCAAATCCCCAATTATTCGTCCACGCAACAACATCGCTATCGCACGCTTGTGTTCCAATGGCAAACCAATATCTCGCCAATCCGGAATTGGTATCTGCAGACGCCGACCAATCTCCCCATAAATCTGTATTGATAATCAAAAGATCAATGTCGGTTCCTAAACTATCATCAACTGCTGTTATTGGCTCGGGAACTGTCCAGTCAACATTCACATCAATGTAAGAAACCGCGGAAAGATTTCTTGCTGTATCTGCAACAATACTTTTCACACGCCCTGCTGGTGTAGATGGATTTGTATTCTGAAAACGCAATTCACACGTCGGACAATTTCCAACAGTTATATTCACAGGTTGATTATCAAACCGTGAACGATAAACTTTGAAATTATTTACTTGCCAATTGCAATTTCCGCTACGAAAAGAAACATAATCTCCATTCGAAAGTGGAGTAGCATCTGTCCAATCTCCGACGTAACCGTTGTCTTGATAAACTGTAATTTTTCCTGTGATGCGGTCGTAAATTACTTTCCAATCATACCACTGATTGGCATTCACTGTCATTGGAAATGAAGCTTCCAATGAGAAAACATCATTGATAACTTCATAAATTTCGCAAACACTTTGATCTACTCGGAACCATACGAAGTAAGAATTTCCTCTGTTAGGCAAAGTTGGATTATCGCAGAAGAAATGAAGTCCGGCTCTGCGATTTGTTCCTGTTCCGTCAATTTTTCCTGCCCAATTATACAAATACCTATTTGAAAGATTTTGAGTTAGTGGCGAATAGATATTTGTATTTGTAATGTTTTCATCATTCTGTTCAAGCGATGAATTATTGATTCCCCATGTTCCTGTTACTGATGTCCATTCAGGATGAATTGTGGCAAGATCAAAGTTATCGCTGAAGAATCCTTGTGAATTATTTGCACGCCAATCGGCGCCATCATAATCAATCACTTGATAATAACTTTTCTCCAATCCACTTCCTCCAACGTTATCTGTTTCCACAAATGCAGCTTGAAAATCTTGCGTCTGCCATATTCCGTTAACACTTACTTGTGTTGTAGGAGCAGTAATATCTGTTTGAGTAGTGTTGATTACACTTGTCCACGTTGCATCCCATCCTGCCGCAGTTGTTGCGCAATCAGATCTCCATTCGAAAGTGAGAAATCCTCCACTCGAAGTTATTGTCCCCGGATTATTTGTTCCTGTGTAATAACCAATCAGTGGAGCATAAATATCTGCACCATCATAGATGTACAAATAGTCCCAAGTATTTTCTGCGTTGAACCAATTGAAATTTACAGTGACTGAAGTAGCATTGGTTGGAGCAATGGTCCAAATGATTCTCTCATCATCTGAATAATTTCCTGCACCACCGGAGTCATAAAAATTTCCGGTCGCCGTGGTATATGTTGTCGCACCCGGAGCAGGATTGATCAATGAATAAAAATAATTCCAATCCCAATTTACTCCCGGATCACTGTGAGATTGATTTGGATAATGCATATGACCTTTTACTCGCGTACATGCTCCAGGAATTCCTGATTGATTGTAATAAGTTGTCGCAAGCCACGGCCACCATCCTGTTCGCAACGGATTGATAGAGTAATCCGCACAAATATCTGCACACAATGCAGCAGAATTCGTGTACATCGCAACAGTGTACCATGCCGCGTTGTTCACGTAGCCTTCATGCTCGATTCCAATCGTGTAAGGATTCTCAGAACCAACGTGCCATCCTTTCAAAGATTCAAGAACCATTTGTGTGATTTGTCCATCACTTGAACGCACAACATAATGCGCAGAAACACTCGCTGCACAATTCTGGAACCATGAAATGCATCCTGCGTATGTTCCTTGAACAGTATGAATCGTAACAGCGCTAACAGCAACACTATTCCGGGAGCTGTAATTGCAACTCGCTGCTGGATTCCATAGTGCAGGGCCATAGTCAGCAGACTGAACATTTGGATTTCCTTCACCTACGCGGAATGTTTCTCCATTTTCTCCAGTGACAGCATCACGTGAGACCGAAACTGAATGCGATGAAAGAATCGCAAAATTATTTTCTCCATACAAAGTTTTCAAATCATAGTTATGTAGTGGAAAACCATACGTACCGGCCATCGACTCGTCGCACATGAAAGTCAATACTGAGTACGTAAAACTTGACATGGCAAAGCGCGAACCTTGATCAGAGATTAGTGGCAGCGAACTCAAACGCTCCAACGCGTTGACCAGATTTTCTTCTTCGGAAACGAACGCATGCTCACCTTTCTCATTCTGAAAACTTTTTGGATTTGCCAGAAGAAAGTTGATCGAAACAGCATAAGCGTCGATACAAAGTGATGGACTACTCTTGATTTCTTCTATGGTGAATCCTGACAATACATGAATCAAATTGAGATTATTGCGGAACCAACCTTGACCATCTTCAATCAAACCCATTACACCGAAAGCTTGTGGCATTCCGGTACATGAAGGCACTTCTTCGCCCGTCAAATGTGTAAATCGGGTGTTGGTGAATGAAACCGCTTCCAACACTCCACGAGGGATGTTTGGATACAATGCGTAAGCATCGTCAAAATCGGTCTGATAATGATTCTGAATCGGAGCTGTTCCTGCATTCAATGCGAATGAAAAAAGCAGAACGAAACCAAATGAGAGGAAATGTTTCATAATGGGTTATGAGTTTTTTATTTGACTGAACTTCTACTGCCTACTGCCTACTGCCTACTGTCTACTGCCTACCGTCTACCGTCTACCGCCTACCGTCTACCGCCTACCGCCTACTGCCTACCGTCTACCGTCTACCGCCTATTATTCTCTCGCGAAAGTAAATCATTCTGCATTACCGCCAATCATGAATCCAACTCGAAGTATCGGATTCTGATAGATTCCATACACTTCTTGGTCAAGCGCGAATAGAACCATGACGTATGTTGAAGCGCCTCCAAGTTCCTGACTATATCCTCCTCCAACGAAATTTGTTCCGATAAAATATTTTTCGGTAGGACGGTAATAGTCAAACGCCCCATACAATTCTTCGTGTTCGGCGTAAGCGAAAATCATTGGCAATGGATACGCACGGATCCATGCACTAGCCCCCCAGATGTTCATTCCCTTCACCATGTATCTGTCCTTATAGAACCGATAACTGCCACCAATTCCTGGCATCAGGAAAGGACCTAGTCGATAGCCCACAATAGGCGACGCTTCGAAATAAGTTACATTTCCAAGTCGCAACCCAACTGTTCCTCCAAAGCCAATATGATCCTTCCAAGTGCTGGGCACAGTTTTGTTCTGAGCACTGAGACCAGAATTGCAAGGACTCACAAACAAGAAGAAAAAACTAATAATCAGGAATCGCATCATTCAAAATTACGACATAATTTTCCTGTAAAGGTTGCCAGTGTTAGTGATTAACTACTTTTATCCACCAATGAAACCGACCTGCAGTTAACGAATTCTATAGTGGAAAGTATTTTCACATGAGTAAAACAATTGTCATTACAGGTGCTTCTCGCGGAATTGGATTCGAAACAGCTCTGCAACTTTGCAAATTGAAACACAAAGTTGTGGCGATTGCTCGAACCGGCAGCGGTCTTGAAAGTTTATACAATGAGGCTAGAAACTTCGGATGTTCTGATAATTTGGTTACCCTGCAAGGTGATTTGTCTTCTCAGGAAGGAACGACTGGAATCGTAAATCGTATTATTGAAGTGACACCTGTGATTGACGTGTTGATCAACAATGCGGGTACGTTGACTAATAAATCATTTCAAGACACTTCGCTGATCGATTTGCAAAGAATTTACATGGTAAATGTTTTTGCGCCTTTTCTTCTTTCACAAAATTTATTGGGACTTCTTCGGAAAAGTACAGCTCCGCACATCGTAAATATTGGAAGTATTGGGGGAGTCAATGGCACTTCAAAATTTCCTGGGTTAAGCGCATATAGCAGTAGTAAAGGGGCAATAGGAATCCTTAGCGAGCTATTGGCAGAAGAATTGAAATCTGATAATATTTCTGTCAATTGCTTAGCTCTTGGCTCAGTTCAAACGGAAATGTTAGAACATGCTTTTCCAGGATTCAAAGCCTCTGTAAGTGCAAAGAGCATGGGGGAATATATCGCTTGGTTCGCGCTGAACGGAATGAATTTTTTCAACGGAAAGGTCATACCGGTTGCTCTGAGCACACCTTAATCCATGATTTCTTTTCAAAAATAGCGATTTTTGAAAAATATTCCGGTTGTCCTTCAGGTACTTACAGAAAAATGCCATGAAACATAGTTAAACGTACTTGTTGAACTGAAACGCAATGGTACATTTGCAGCCCCGTAAACAACGGGAAGTTCTGTGAAAGGTTAGAAACGTTGGAATTTGTTGAAATTTCGCCAGATCATTTGGGTTTGAAAAAAAAGAGGAACTACGAGTTTTGGTCCCTTATTGGAGAAGCCCAGAAATTTGAAAAGTGCGATTTTGAAAATAAATTCGAATAAAGTTTGGAGAATTCAAAACGAGTTGTACTTTTGCAGCCCGTTTAACTCAAACGGACGTTCTAAAACATTGACTGATTAGCCTGATTCCGGAAGGAAAAAGGATAAGTATATATCAGAAAGTTCTTTGAAAAAATTGGGAAAGGTTTAGGAAATAGACATCTCATTTCGGCGAGGCCGGAATAGAGTGTCAAGCTTAGAATAATTGCCCCGACCCCTGTCGGGGCGCCAGATCAACTTACAATGGAGAGTTTGATCCTGGCTCAGGATGAACGCTAGCGGCAGGCCTAATACATGCAAGTCGAGGGGTAACAGGTGTAGCAATACATGCTGACGACCGGCGCACGGGTGCGTAACACGTATACAATCTACCTTTTACTGGAGAATAGCCCGAAGAAATTCGGATTAATACTCCATAATATTATTGGGAGGCATCTCTTGATAATTAAAGTTCAGACGGTAAAAGATGAGTATGCGCGATATTAGCTAGTTGGTGAGGTAACGGCTCACCAAGGCGACGATATCTAGGGGTACTGAGAGGTTACACCCCCACACTGGTACTGAGACACGGACCAGACTCCTACGGGAGGCAGCAGTAAGGAATATTGGACAATGGTCGCAAGACTGATCCAGCCATGCCGCGTGCAGGATGAATGCCCTATGGGTTGTAAACTGCTTTTGTACGGGAATAAACCCCACTACGTGTAGTGGGCTGAATGTACCGTAAGAATAAGGGTCGGCTAACTTCGTGCCAGCAGCCGCGGTAAGACGAAGGACCCAA
>CAZBYM010000043.1:0-15490 GCA_964495745.1 uncultured Chryseobacterium sp.
ACAAAGCTTTGAATTTGCTTAGTGAATTTAATGATTGCGCTGCGAAAACTTCGCTGCACGAACTCGTCGTCTACACCACACAAAGAGAAAAATAGCCCATGAAAAAATTGCTTTTGATTCTGGTTTTGTTGAGCACGTTAAGTATTGCAGCGCAAACCAAGCCAATGAAATATTATCATGCCAACGGGAAAGTCAGCTCGGAGGGAATTGTTGATTCATCAGGACTTGCCGATGGGATCTGGACATTTTATCACGAGAATGGTACACGAAAGATGATGGGCTCCTATTCACACGGCGTGGTGACTTCCGAATGGTTCTATTGGGATGCAATGGGGCGATTAGAGAAAAAAGGATTTTACAAAAACAACAAACTTGACAGTTGCTGGTATTTTTTCGACGCTGAAGGACGACTCGCTCGTTTGTGTTATTACAAAGAAGATATTCTTGATGGATTGTTCGCAGAGTTCTGGAATGATACACTCAAGAAAGAAGCGGGCATGTATCGTCGTGGAAAAAAAGAAGGAGTCTGGAGAAAATGGTATGCGAATGGCAAATCTGAAGAAGAAACAGAATTCACACAAGACATTCTTCAAGGCACTTACAAACACTGGCACGATAACGGGCAATTGGAATCAACAGGAAAATTGGATCACGGCCGTGCGACCGGCGAATGGAAATTTTATACTTCTGATGGAAAACTGCTGACTGTTGGGACCTATGAAAACGGAGAGTGGGATGGCAAATGGGTCAATTATCATACCAATGGTAAAGTCAACTCGACCGGTTGCTTTGAGAAGGGAATAAAAGTGAAAAAATGGAAGTACTTTGGTGAAGACGGTAAAGTTGATCGGATTGAGTATTACCGTGATGGAAAATTGTACAAAGAAATAATTTATGCATAAGTATTTTTTGATTTTTGCAATCGCTGTTTCCGGTTGTACTGCGACAACTGAAAATTCTGATGGAACTGATTCATCTAACACTAAAGTTCCTGCAGGAAAGAACGACCCGGTGAAATCACTTTCAGTTACACCGCCAATTTCTCCAGTTCCTAAACAAGCTGCAGATTCAATCTGGAATGGAGATTATGTCGAACGCAACAAAGCCGGAATTATTACGAAGCGAGGTTACGTTTCCGGTGGACTAGCTTCTGGCGAATGGTTGACATTTTACGATGATGGCAAACCGTGGAGTAAAGGACAATATCACAATGGAATTCGCACAGGTTACGGAGTTTCGTGGTATCACGATGGCCAAATGAGTTCTGAAGGATATTATGAGCAGGGTAAACCAGTTGGCAAATGGAAATACTGGAGTGAGAGTGATCACAAGGTGATGGAGAAGGATTACGGTAATCAGTAGTCAGTGTCAGTAGTCAGCGTCAGCTATCAGTCGGCAGTAGTCGGTTTAGAGTCATCGCGAGCTTGCGACGCGATCCCCACATTCGAAGCACAGTATGAATTTCCATCTTCGATTGTGGGGATTGCTGCGCTAGAGAGTGCTCGCACTGACTACTGATTACTGACTTCTGAATACCACTCTCCCGGTCTCCGGCTCCTCACCTTCAATATTCAATCTCCAAATGTAAACTCCGCTGTACAATCCTGCTCCTGAAATTGTAAGTCGATCATTCAAGATGTTGTCGTAAGAACGCACAAGCTTTCCATTCATGTCGTACAATTGAACGCTTGCATTGTGATTGTGAATATTGCTGAATTGCAAAACACATTCATCAGTAAAAGGATTTGGATAAACGAGAGTTGACCCTTCGTAGACATTTGCTCCCAGATTTTCTTTGTCGATTCGAAATCCGTACAAAGGAAAAGTTCTGTTGAGCGGAACCGAATCTGTCAAGTATTTTGAATAGGGTTTTTGTACACGAAGTTTTACTGTAACATCCGATTCAAGAAGTGTATGCCCTACTTGTAAAATGGGAATCGTCATCCACATCGCGTCTGAATAAACTGCCTTTATTTCAGATGACGCGATCGAACTTGCAAAAATAGTGTGCATCGCTTTTCCGTAATCATAGATTGGGATATCTGACAATTCTCCCTGAAGAACACCGGAAGTGTAAATAGCATCTGCATAATGTCCGAAGACGAACACATAATGCATTCCACCCCAAATTGGAGAACCAAAAGCGCCGTTCACTCTTTCAGTCGGATTCCATAGCATATCGCGACCATTGTCAGCTGGCAATGCAGAATTTTCTCCGAATGCCAAGTTCAATCGTTCTCCTGTTTCAAGATTGATTGCGTAGCCCGGAAACCAACCCATTCCGGTCGCACCAATGTAATCTGCTGCTTCAGGATTATTTACACCGCTTAATCCGCCCGTGTTAATGTTGAGTCCGTTCTTGTCAACAGAAAGCGCAGAACGCATCCTGTGCGAATTTGTTCCGTTCTCCGTCATCGAAGGATTAGGACCAGTTTCAATTACAGGACAACGTGTCCATTTTGTTTTGTCAGATGTAAAAACAACATCAACGTTCGAAAGATTCTCGATTTTATTCGCAAGGGCAATTGCAGGACTACTCGGCGTCCAGGCTGGTGCTGCTTCATAGCAAATTGTCTGTTGGTTCGGCTGAACCTGATACGCACCCAAGCGATATGGGCCCCAGATTCCACCAACAGCATTTTCGAAATCGCCAAATGGGTCAAGAGAGTTTGTTCCATTATAACGATCATTGAACTCTACGACGCAAACTCCGGTTCCATTTTGTGTGCCACCACGAATCCAATTATCGCCCCGAAAACCTTCCGCATCCGGAATTCCCGTCAACCAATTTTGATTTGTATTTGCAAATGAAATTGAGGAAGTAAGAAATCCGTTGTGATCAACATTCGATCCATAACCAATACGATTGACCTGTTCCACCTGAACTCCAAGTCCCCACATGAGAACACGCTGCAAACTTCCGCCGGCAATTGTATCCAATGAAAAAACGGTATCGATCCCTCCTACTTTCCACATTTTCCAATTCGCACCTGAATGGGTCGAATCAAATGCAATTCGATATTCTCCATCCTCCAATGCGTTATAATCTTCATAGGAAACTCTCACGGGTCCGTGCATAGGCTCATACATTGGAAAAAGTGAGCGATGATCGGCAGACAAGAGAATTTCATCCATCGTTTCTTTCGAAAATTCCAATTCTTGTTTTCCGTTTCCTTGTCCTTCGAGGCGCCAGATTGGAGGACCAACCAAATTCAATTGATCTTTGATAATTATCGTATCAATATCAGAAGCGGTTCCACAAGGAGAAGTAACATTCACTCCAACATAATATGTTCCTGGTGAAGTGTAATAATGTGAAGGATGCTTCTGCGTTGAATGATTTCCATCACCAAAATCCCATGAGTACGACGTTCCATTGGCGATCAACGTGAAGTATGCAAGTTTTTCGTCTATCACCGCTGTGATATCCGGCGCAGCGTAATCAACACAAGGAATTGAAAAGCAATTGTCAAATAACGTTTGGATGTAATCGTCTGCTTCTTTCAAACGATCGAGCGCGTCGAAGTTGTCTCCGTTCATATCACGCGCCCAGGGTATTCCTACTGTGATTACTTCAACTTCTCCCGGTTCCATTGTGAACGGTCCGACAGAATTCATTTGTCGTCGATCAGAAGGAGTATTGCCGGAAGTAATTTCCGTCCATGGAGGTAGAATTACGCCATCCGTTCCCCAGCCGTATGGATCAGAATCTCCCGGAAACATAAATTGACAAGGATATTGGCCGCCATAAGCGTTCCCTCCATACGTTATTGGAGTTCCATCGCGCCAATAACCATGAAGTAACAGATAATACGTTTCTGCGCTATAGGGTTCTCCAACTGCAGTCCAATCTCCAACATAATACAAACTTGTTGCCAATGCGATGTGCTCGCCCGCTTCATCAATTTCCAAGTCATGGTCGTTGTCCACCATATCACCACCATCTGCTTGAGGTCCGCCCAAAAAATCCATTCCAATTGCAGGTGGATTTAATCCATACGTGCCTTGCATTGGAGTGATAGACCAGCCATCCATTGAATCACCATTGTACGTGTAGCCCATTCCTCGTGCAACATCACATCCAACATAATCATCGTCATAACTACCTAGGTCAGTATCCCACCAATTCGCAAACCACATATCATGATACATAGTTGCAGACCGATTGATTATTTTGTGTCTGTAAAAAGTCGCATCATTCAATTGATCATTCGAAGATCGATAAGCAAAAGCTGTAGTTTGAATTTCAAATCCAAGTGGCGCGCCATTTGTTTCGGTGTGCGAATTTCCTTTATCGTTAAACACCCACCATATTGCTTGGTCGCCAAGTAAGTTGTGTTCGCAATCGTTTTGTCCGCCAAGCGTGAACATCGGATAATCTCCTTTCATCGGGTCGTATATCCAATCTCCATCTACATCATTGAAAGGTGCAAGCACATGCGCAACGCCACGCGAAGTATTTCCATTTCCCGGCCAGGATAAAATTGCTTCCGGAATGATGTAGTTGGGATCGTGTCGGTTTTGTACAAACGATTCCACATCTGCACGATTAATTTTCCAGAAACGATCGAAATCGTTGCACGTGCTATCAATTACTCCACCAGAAATTGTGTCAAGTGGTCCAGGCCAAAAATCAATTCCACTTTGGCGATATGTTCCGGCAGCAACATGCAATTGCCCGCCACCATCGAGGCCGCCCATCCATATGTTACCGCAGAAAATGCTGTGCTTCTTCGATCCTTTAGGAATTTCATAATCCGCATTCACGAGATCCCACCACATGTCCCCCACAGAAAGCATTGTTGCACGAACGTTATTGATATCGAGATCAACTTGTGCAATTGCCGGACGACACAGCCCATTGAATTGGCCGAATGAAGAAATAGAAATGAGGAGTAAGCTCATCCCAAAGCAAATACGCAGGAGATTACGCATAATGAATTCGCTTGTAATGGGGACGAAAGACTAAAGTAAAGAATCGGCAATCAATATCCTAGAGGTACGAAAGCCAATCATTAACAATTCGTGAATTATTGCGCCAGTTTTCCATGAATTCGCAATGAAACGAAGGGTCCTTTTTGGTAACTTCACCTTCCCAAAATGATCCCAAAAGAAACCGTTGATCTGATTGTTGATTCTGCCCGCGTTGATGAAGTGGTGGGCGAATTCGTGTCGCTGAAAAAACGGGGATCAAGCATGATTGGGCTTTGTCCATTTCATAACGAGAAAACTCCTTCGTTCAATGTTTCTCCTTCACGCGGGATTTATAAATGTTTTGGTTGCGGCAAAGGTGGAAACTCGGTGAACTTCGTGATGGAGCACGAACACCTTTCGTATCCTGAAGCATTGCGCTGGCTTGCGAAGAAGTACAACATCGAAATTCACGAAGAAAAAAAAACGGATGAGCAGCAGGAGCGCGACAATGAACGCGAATCGCTTTTTCTAGTAAGTGCGTTTGCTCAAAAACATTACACGAAAAATCTTCACGAAACAGAACAAGGAAAAGCAATCGGGCTTTCCTATTTTCAAGAGCGTGGATTTCGTCCTGACATCATTGAGAAATTTCAATTGGGATTTTCTCCGGAATCATGGCGCGACTTAACTGATGCGGCAATTGCAGCAGGATACAAAATAGATTATCTCGTGAAAGCGGGACTTACCATTCAGAACGAAGAAAACAAAGAGAAAGTTTTCGACCGCTTTAATGGGCGGATGATTTTTCCTATTCACAACGCAAGTGGACGTGTAATCGGATTTGGCGGTCGCACATTAAAGACCGACAAAAAGATTGCGAAGTATCTCAATTCTCCCGAAACAGAAATTTATCACAAGAGTAATGTTCTGTATGGTTTGTATTTCGCGAAGAAACAAATCATTCAGGATGATGTGTGTTATCTCGTGGAAGGATACACAGATGTTTTGGCCATGCATCAGGCGGGAATTGAGAACGTAGTTTCATCTTCCGGAACTTCATTGACGGTTGAGCAGATTCGTTTGATTCGACGTTACACGAGTAACATCACGATTTTATATGATGGAGATCCTGCAGGAATAAAAGCATCCTTCCGCGGAATTGATTTGATTCTTGAAGAAGGCATGAACGTTCGTGTTCTTCTTTTTCCTGACAATGATGATCCGGATTCGTATTCGAAAAAAGTAACGAGTGAAGAGTTCAAAGAATTCATTCGTAACAACACGAAAGATTTCATTGCGTTCAAGACAGAATTACTTTCAGTAGACACGAAGAATGATCCGATCAAGAAGTCGGCGTTGATTCATGATATCGTTGCGAGCATTTCGTTGATTCCAGATGCGATTACTCGAAGCGTTTATGTAAAAGATTGCAGTCGTATTCTGAATATTGAGGAACAAACCTTGTTGAATGAACTCAACAAGAATCGTAAGCGTAATTACGACAAACGCAGAGACGACTCGAACAAAGCGAAACCGGCAGAAGAACAATCACAAAATTTCATTCTTGATGTTGCCGCACAGCCAGGTGAACAACCAATTGCTGAGCAAAAAACAAGAACAGAATATCAGGAGCGTGAAATCGTGAGATTGTTATTGAATTATGGAACTGCTCCAATTCCGATGCAGGGACATGATGATGAAGGCAATGAAACGGAAATTGAAGGAACAGTTACCGATTACATAGTTACAGTGATTGAACACAGTCAGTTTCCATTCGAGACTCAGGAGTACAGAAAAATAATGGAAGATTTTGAGAAGCATCAACACGCAGGAGTTGCGCTTGATCATAATTATTTTGTGAATCATCCCGACAAAATTGTTCAGGACGTAACGGTAGATTTTGTTTCATCGCCCTACCTTCTCTCGAATTGGGAGCGTCATTTTATTTTCGTGCATCAGGAAGCAACAGCAATATTCAACTCGGCCTATGCTGCAGTTAATGCATTGCAATTGCGAAGACTTGAAGTAATGATTCTTGATGTGCAGAATGAATTACGCGAGACCGAGGATTTTGATGCGCAGATTGATCTTATTAAAAGACAGCAGACTTTAGTTGAGGCGAAGAAAGATTTTTCGAAGAAGTTGGGGAGAGTGGTGTTGAAGTAAGCACAAACCACCACGGAGGCACGAAGCCACGGAGGCGCAGAGTTAGCTGTTGTGACGAGCTAATATCCGTTTTTCATTCTTTTGATTCCGTGTTTTATGAGAGGTACATTGAAATTGATGATGTAGCCAATCTTAGTATTGGTCAATTTAAGATAACTAAGAAGTTGAGCTTCATAAACCGGGTTCCACAATTCAACAGCCTTGATTTCTAATATTATCTGTTTCTCGACAAGGAGATCAATAACAAATTGTTTGTTCAGCACATGTCCTCGATATACTAAGGGTATTGCAACTTGTGATTCAACTTGTATTTTGCGCATAGCCAGTTCCTTAATCAGGCAATGGTGATAAACTGACTCTAACAAACCCGGTCCCATAGTTTTGTGAACCATGTAAGCAGCATCGACAATTTGTGTAGTCAAGTCCGCTGTTTCATCTTGAGTAATCATAGATTAATGTATTGAAAAAGTAAATATTTAGTTTGCTCCGTGCCCCCGTGTCTCCGTGGCAGGTTTCTATGCCCGTAGATCCTTCAACGCCATTTGCACCGACACCTTCCCATTCCACTGATTCTCTTCCAAAGTATAACACGCAGAGAACATCGCATTTTTTTGCATCGAAGAAAGAAAACCTCCCATACTAAAACCAATTCCACCGAAAAAGAGATTTCGATTGGGTGGTTGCATGAGATCACACTTGAGGTGATTGTCGCCAACAACACGCGCCCATCCGCGATCAGCGAGATTATGAGTAACGAAAACCGGAATCATATTTCCAGGACCAAACGGAGCAAACTTTTGAAGCAGTTGAAAGAAATTATCGTTGATTGAAGCCAGCGATAGTTCAAGATCAACTTCTGTTACCTGAATGAGTTGTTCGTCTGTGATTCGCGACGAAACTTCCTGCTCGAATTTTTGTGTGAACGTATCTACATTCTCAGGAGCGAGTGTCAGTCCTGCAGCAAATTTATGTCCGCCGAATTGAATGAGTAAATCGCTGCAAGCTTCTATTGCTTCGTACACATCGAAATCGCGAACAGAGCGCGCTGAACCGGTAACTTTCCCCTCACTTTCCGTAAGAACAATTGTAGGGCGATACCAACGTTCAATCAATCGTGATGCTACAATTCCCACGACACCTTTGTGCCAATCAGGATGAAACACTACAGTTGATTTTCGATTTGAAAAACGAGCGTCATCGGTGATCATCTGAACAGCGTGCGTTGTAATTGTTTTATCGAGATCGCGTCGATCCAGATTGTGTTTGTTGAGTGCGGCAGCAGTTTCTTCAGCGCGTTCTGCATCTTGCGAAATGAGTAACTCAACTGCTCCGCTTCCGTGATCAACTCGTCCGGCAGCATTAATTCTTGGTGCCGCGATAAAAACTAAATCTGAAATTGTAATTTCTTTTTTTAGTCCGGCGAGTTTGAAAAGTGCTTTGAATGCTGGTCGTGGATTCGAATTAATTTGTTTCAATCCGAACGAAGCTAGAATTCTGTTTTCCCCAGTGACGGGAACAATATCTGCTGCAATACTTACAGCGACGAGATCGAGATAATTTTCAATTTCCGAAAAATTACCATTGGATGACATGTGCAGCGCTTGTACGAGTTTGAATCCGATTCCGCAACCGCAAAGTTCGTCGTAAGGATACAAGCAATCGCTTCTCTTCGGATCGAGAACAGCAATTGCGTTCGGAATAGTTTCTCCCGGGCGATGGTGATCGCAAATGATGAAGTCGATGTTTTTAGAATTTGCATAATCAACTTTGTCGTGCGACTTAATTCCGCAATCGAGTGCAATAATAAGTGCGAATTTATTTTCAGCCGCGTAATCAATTCCTGCGAAGGAAATTCCGTATCCTTCTTTGTAGCGATCAGGAATGTAGAATCCACAATCGGCGCCGAGGTCCCGCAAGTATGAGTACACGAGTGCAACAGCAGTTGTACCGTCGACATCATAATCGCCGTACACCAGAATTTTTTCTCCATCCCCAAGCGCACGTTGAATTCTTTCTACAGCCTTATCCATGTCGCGCATGAGAAATGGATCATGGAGATTGTCGAGAGAACGATTGAAAAACCGATCTGCGGCTTCAACATTATTTATTCCACGTTGCAGAAGCAATGTGGCGAGTTCAGGAGGAAATTTCAATTGTTTGGCAAAGCGTGCGACCTCGATTTGATCGGGTTGCTTTTCAAGAATCCATTTGGTACGGGGAAAGGTGTTGTTCATAAACTACGGTTGACAAAATACAAATAACAAAAGTTCGAAAGTCAATTGTGCAAAACACAAAGGGCGAAGGTGCGAACTGGAACTTGAATTATCCGGTATTAGTCGCTTGTAGTCGTTTGTAAGTGTTTGTAGTCGTTTGTAAACGTTTCAACTTGGTTATTTGGGCGTTTTGTCCCCCAAAAGGACACCCTTTGGGGGACAAAATGGATTTTCACGAACCCGGAACCCTACGAATTCGACCGAATATTCCGTTCTGCAAACCGAATCTGCTCCATAGCCTTAACGGCTTCCGCAGTTCTTTTTTGCAGAAAACACAAGAGCTTTATCTGCAGGGCAGAATTCATTTTCAATTCCCGCTTGATCGCCTTATTCATGAATCAACTTTTGCGAGTGCACGTGTCCCACGGAAGTTATTTCCAGAAAATACATTCCTCCCGAAATATTCAGTTCACTCAAGTCAATTTGTAAGTGATGTTCGCCTGCCGATTGCTCCGCTTCAACCAATATCCTGCGCTGACCAAGAGCATTGACCAGCTCGATTTTTACATCTCCACCTTCTCGCAAAATGTAATTCAGTTGAATTTCTCTGACAAAAGGATTTGGATAAACAACGAACTCCTCCAAATTCAAATTGACCAATCCACTCGCAACACTGTACTCATCCGCGCCCACATCTACTGAACCTGCTCGTGGCCCACAATCATAGTCGTCATTTGCATTGAAGTGAAATGTTCCATTGTTGATCGCAACTGATGTTGAAGCTAGATGTAAATCAAGCGAAGCCACATTTACATTCATAAAATAAGTTGAAGTGCAATTGAAAATGTTCGTCACCAAAGTTGGCGTAGGAGCAAGATTCTGATTGTTCAGATAAGGCTCATCCGCCAGATTATTTTGCAACAACAAATTCGTACAAGAATCTCCTGTTACCTCAATAGAATATTCTTGCGCTGTCCACGCAACTCCGCCCGGCGAATAAATTGTGTTGTTGATCACGCTGCAATTTGGCGCAAGAACGATTCCAATTCCACAACGACTGTTGGCATGACCACGAATCATATTGTTCCGGATTGTAGCGTTACGGTAAGAAACATTCGGAGAATTACCCCAATTGCCGGCGAAAATTCCTTCGTCACAATTCACAACCAGATTACGTTCAATAATTGAACCGCTGCCTCCATTGAACAATAGTATCGCCGCGCCCGCATCGCTTGTTGTATTCGGACCGTGTTTGATATTTCGGATTTCATTGTCACGAATAATCCAGTTACTTGCGAAATGAAGATCAATTCCGTTTGTATACCAATTATTTCCAGGCAAACTCGTTGAGTATTCAATCAAACAACATTCGATGATTCCATTGTCTCCGCTTTGCGCAATGTCCTGCGAGTAACTCATCTTCACTAACTGCTGGCCACAATCGACAACGTGAAGATTGTGCAGAAGAATATTATTCAAATCTGTACTCAGACCTAGCTGTTGCAAATACCAGAAATTGATATCAATTCCATGTGTATCGATATCACGAATCGTTAAGTCTGAAATAGTAACATCAGGGCGAAGAATGCTAATGCCGTGAAACCCCGTTCCGTTCAACATTCCCCCACCCTGAATAATTACACTGTCGCGATTCCCACTATACGAACGGATCGTGATATCCGGTTTTGTAACATTGATTTGTCCCGCAACGACCGAATACGTTCCATTCGTGAGATAGATTGTTAATGCGCCATTTGCATTCGTTATCGCGGCTTGAATTGCTGCTGTTCCTTGCTGCGGAGTAATAGTGACCGAAGTTGTTGTGCCCGTTGGAATCGGCGCGCAACTACATTGCGCACTAAGCATGTTGCAACAAAGTAAAGAGATAACGATGATCGCGTAAAATATCAGAATTGGTAATCGGGAATGCGCGTGCATGATGTTTGGTTTTGTTCGGCACAAATTTGCATCACTCTTTCATTCACAACAAAGCGATAGTGCCTTCATTTCTGATTTCTGTATTCTTGGTATTTTACTATTATGCCCTGTTTATCAGTATTTTACAAATTCCTATCTGTGTTCTAAACTTTGCACAGATTGGATTCAGATTTTCGTACAAATTAATATTTGATTTACTTAGCAGCGCAAATGAACGTCGATAAGCTCATTCATTCACTAACACCTTTACAGCAACGGTACTTTCGCCTGTATGCAACGCTGCATGTTCCCGAAGGAAAAACAGCAAAGTATCTTGAAGCGTTTGATCTCATCCTGAAAAACAAGCGTCCGAGAAATAAATCAGAAGAAAGTGAATTGTTCCATCTTGTATTACGCGTTATGCGTATGTACACATCGAATGGTCCTGCGCGGGAAGTGAAGAACGCAATTATTGACGCAGAATTTCTCATCTCCAAAGCAATGTACGATGAAGCCTCCTCATTGCTGAAAAAGGCAGAACTGCTCGCAATAGAGTTGGAACTTTTTGCTTCTGAACTCGACATCATCAATCTTCGCGCAGAACTCATGCAACTTGCAGGATTCAAAAAAGGCGCGAGCGTAGGCAAAGTTTTGCTTGACGAGTTGAGCGTAATCGAACGAATAGAAAACACGGCCCAGTACCGACAGTATTCACTCACACTTTTCGAGAAGATACGTTCGAAAGGAAAACTCGGAGTGAAAGAGCAGATTTCATATCTGCGACTCGCCTTGAAAGATCCTTTGTTGCGCAACGAAAATCGAGCAATTACCTTACGCTCCAGAATTATTCGCCTGCAAATGCACGCAACGACGAATTTACTCGAAGGAAACACCGTTAAAGCACTCACGTTTCAGAAACAATTGGTCGACCTGATGAGTGATCAGCCGGCACATGTACGATGGAAGCCATTCACGCATGTCATTCTCCTGAACAACTACACCATCACAGCTTTGCGATGCGGGAAATTTCGGGAAGCGCAGAGCGGAATTTCGGCTTTGCGTAAAATGCCGGAGCAATTCGGACTAAATGCCACAACCGAATTGTCGGCGCAGCTGTTCTCGTTTGCTGCAGTGCTCGAACTCGATTTATATATTCGAAAAAATGAATTGAAAACCGGAGTAAAGAAAGCCGAATCAATAATGCGAGAAATGAAGCGTCATGAAAAATATCTTCCACCTTCATTGCACATTGTCCTGATTTTCAATTATGGCATTCTGCTTTTCATGTCCGGAATACACGCCAGAGCATACTCACACTTTTCGCAAATTTCACAACTCAATTTCATTGGCGTTCGCGCAGATCTTCAGTCAGCAGCACGACTGTTACAAGCATTGTGTCTCTATGAAAAAGGAGATACCGACTATCTTTCATATGCCGTAATCAATTTGAAACGTCAAGCGAAAAAACAAAAAGAATCTTATCGGTCAGAAATTCTGCTTCTGAATGCAATTGGAAAGGCCATTGACCTTGATGCACCAAAACGCATCGTGCTTTGGGAAAAACTAAAAGCAAAATTGGAGAATCTCAAGAATGATCCGTTGGATGCAGCCCTCTACGAGAACTTTGATATTTTGAAGTGGGTGGAAAAACAAACCAATGCCTGAATCAATCTTGACGGTTCATGCGCTTCCAGGTCATCCGCTTTTTGATTCCTAACATCAAAACAAATACCGAAATAGGAACTCCCCAATAGTACTGTGGACTGTAATGTTTGCTACTCTGAAGAATAACAGCGGCAAGTGGTAAAGTGATGAGGAGTAAAACGCCGCCGATAATAATTAATCCGGCACCATTTGTTTTAAGACGTTCCTGTTGCGACTGCCTCGACTCCGGGGTAATATTATACTCTTTCAACAACACCTGTTCAGTCTCAACTTTCGATTTCCCTTGATGAAGCAATTCGCTCGTACGTTTCTCAATCTTCTCGTCAACTTCACTTTCCGATGAAGAAAACTTATAAATGTCAACCCCTTTATCACGAAGATCTGACTTGATAAGATCAATACTCTCTCCTGAAGCAAGTCGTGTATTAATGAGTCGACGGACTTCTTCGCGAGTAAGATGACCAAGTTTTCCAGGTACAACTTCAGGGATTTTTATACCTGCAAGAACTTCATCCATTCCTTTTTCCTTCAAAATATCACGCAGAGCTTCCTGGGCCTCTGGAGTAAGTTTTGAATACTCTCCAGCGATTCGGGCTAATACCTGTTCGGGATGATTTTTGTAGTTGTTATAGAAGAAATCGCGGGTGTGCATGATGCGAATATACTAAACTAAATAACCCTGAAAGCCCTATAAGGCTTTGAGATTTTAGCGCCTTCCGGCCGGCATAGGCAGGCGCGCGCATAATATCACATTTTCCGTAACTTACAGTTGTGAAAAGACAATCTATCCTGCTTTTTCTTTTGGCGACGATTACTCTCGGAGAATTCGCTTGCAGAATAAACTTCGTTCACAAGCCACGAAGAATAAGCAGAAAACCGGTCATCTATCTATACGCTCCCTCCGAAACAACCGTGAATGTAAAGCTGAAAGTTGACGGCGAGTTTCTAATTACAGAACCGGCATACAATAATGGATGGAACGTCATTGCTCATTCAGATGGAACAGTAACCAACATCGCCGATGGAAAACATTTTCCGTATCTCTATTGGGAAGCAGCGATGAAATTCCAGTGTCGTTTTGAAACGGGCTATGTTATTCCTGGCGACAGTGCAGAATTTTTATTGCGGAAAATACTTCCTGAAACCGGATTGCAGGGAAAAGAAATTAATGACTTCATCGAATATTGGCTCCCGGATTTAAGCAGAAACGAATTCAATCTTGTTACTTTTCCGCTGGAAGAGTACGAAAAGAAAGCCAAGATGATAATTACTCCTCAACCAGATCAAATCCTTCGTGTGTTTATGGCATTCAAATCTATTCCGGAACGAACGACAATTCCTGCTCCTACTTTTTCGGAATTTTCCAGAACCGGTTTTCACGTAGTAGAATGGGGCGGTGTTGATATGGATCTTGCTCACGAAGAATTGCAATGATGAAAAGGTTTTTCTTATTGGTCTTTCTGATTTTTTGTTTGTGCGATAAAAGTATTGCGCGCCATCCGGGAAGTTATACGTTCGCGCGCGATGGAAAATGGTTTTCGTACAACGACGGGAACTGGTGTTGGTTCAACAATACAGACAGTCTTATTTCAGGAGGAGGGCTTCAGCAATTCGCAAACACCAGCAAAGATGTTCTGCACATTTCCAATGACGGACAATCCGTAATATTTATGGAAGATTTTCTGCTCATTCACGCAGATAGAGAAAACGGGAATTACGTTCATCGCGATACGCTTTGCAACAGAAACGTCGAACCTACAGTTTTTCAAATTACCAGTGATGAACAACGTATTCTGGTTACATCAATTATGCTGGAAAATGGTCGTCCCAAACCGGGAGGTCATCAAATTGTTTTACTGCTGACGAGAAATGGAAACAAGTATGATGTGTCAGATTCACTTGGACTTCCTGAAGCTGGACGTTATGTTGAATCTGCAAGTATTTCACTCAATGGAATTGTCATTTACAAAGACAGTCGCGAACCGTGGAAATATTATCGAGTGAATGCGAACAACAAATTCGACAGCATCAGGCTCCCGGGATTGCTCACTGAAGATCAGGTTGCTCTAGCCGAAAATTCCGGTCACATTTTCACGATGGCGCGGGATTATCAGAAAGGTGTCCATACTTTAATTTGGCACGAACACACAATTGACGGTTACAAAATTCCTGTAATTGTTCGCGAATGGAAGATTGCCAATGTTGGCCCCGAAGGTGCGTACACATTTGGTGAAAATCTCGATATTTCTCCTGATGGAAATTTTGTGGCGTGGCTATCTACGTTAAACAATGAAATCAACGTTCCACCGAAAGGAATTTTTCATTATCGATCGCAACATGTTTTCGGCCAACAATTTTTGAATGGCAAATGGAGTTCATCACTAAAATATTTTGATCTCAGCAAAAGTGCGCCGGGTGTTTACGATGCAGACTACAACGCGTTCGATAGAATCGTCATTTCTTCCAATGGAATATTTTGCACACGAGCTGTTGGAACATTTATTTATTATCCGTCACATCGTGCAAGTCTTTGTCCGTTTGCGCTGATGCCGAACCATTACAGAACGAATTTACAACCTGAGTTGGGTGTGTTGCGGGTGAATATCACGATTGGC
>CAZBYM010000044.1:0-15253 GCA_964495745.1 uncultured Chryseobacterium sp.
CGTACAGTTTTACGGCTTCTTTGTCGCTTGATTCCCCGCAACCTCCAGCACCAGAGTTTGCAGGTTCATCATCGTCCTGTGCAAATAAAACTGCACTGAATGCGAATGCTGCAATGATTGTAAAAATCGGCTTAATTGAAAATCTGAAGTTCATAGTTCCGGTGCTATACTTCTATAACGAATATCATGCCTATTTGGTACAAAACCTGCCCACGCCCCCTAACCCCCGAAGGGGGAACCGCCACCGCGCGATTGCGGTTCCCCCTTCGGGGGTTAGGGGGCGTGGGAGGCAAAATTACTTACAATTCGCATCCACCCGCTTCTGCGCCGCATCAATTGTACTCTTCTCGGTATTATCCGCAGCTGCTTTCGCTGATTTATTTGCATCATCTGCTTTCTTGCGCATCGCATCTGCAGCCGCTTTCTTCGCCGCTTTTTCAAGTGGATTCTTGAAACTCTTCTCTACTTTATCTGCTTCTGCATATGCGGCAGTTTTTACATCGTCAGCAGCTTTATAAGCTTTCACTTTTGTTGCTGCTGCTTCGCCTTTCACTTTCGTGAGATTTTCATTCGCTTCAACGCAGGCTTTGTTGATCACATCCTTCTTCACGCTGTCGACCTTCTCATTCACTTTGTCGATAACGACATCTTTGATGTTATCCATCATGTTTCCACCAGCCTCTTTGAGATTCGTGGAAACTGTAGGATCAGTAACAGTTCCACCAAATAGTGCTTGAACGTTAACGTTTTCACCTGGCTGATATGGAATTCCCTTTGCCTGAACTCCTGCAATCATACCATTCAAAGCTGCGTTGGCTGGACCAAATTCAGTTCGAGGAATTGCAATGTCCATCACATAATTCATCGAATGATCAATTCCTGTTGAGCCACCCATTTTTCCTGTAGCTTTTCCTGCTTTGAAATCAAATGGCTCTGTAGAAACACGGCCGTTTTCGATTGTGTAACTCACCACCTTCAAATCTTCAAGAACGACATTGCTGAATTTTTTGATTTTCAATGCGTCGTCAAGTTTCTTCAATGCAGGGAATCCACTAACCACCACTGATTTTGTACTTAGTGTACCCGTACCATTCACAGTTTCAATAATCGGCATCATGTCTGAACCAAGCTCACTCGTGTACTTCAACGTGGTTGAGAATTTTCCAGTTGTGTATTGTGCAACCGGCGCCATTTGCGCAACAGTGTTGAACGTTTTGAATGTTTGTTGAATATCGAAATTCTGAATGTCCATGTCGAAGTTCACTTTAGGAACCATCACGTTCTGCGTATTGTATGATCCGTTCAGAATCATACTTCCTCCCATGAGATTCATTTTGAGGTTCGACAAATCAATCGTGCTGTTACGAATAGTAACCGTTCCTGCAACATTATCCATCGTAATGTCGTCGTAAATCAATTTCTTCATCGAACTGTTCAGAACGAAATCAATATTCGCCGGAACAGGAATGATTTCCATCGCTGCCGTATCCTCCGCGGCCGGAGTAGCTCCTGCTTCCTCTTCTCCTGCGAACTCGTTCAAATCCATGTTCGAAGAATTGAAATTGAATTTTCCGCTAAGCAAACTGTCTTTGAAAAGCCACGCCATTACATTGTCCATGCGACCATCTGCGTGAACATCATTTTTACCAAGCATCGCATCAAACTTTTTCAGTTCCACAAATTGTGGAGAGAACAACAAGTTCATTGCAGAAATACTGGTTGCATACGTATCCGTCTTGCCCTTGTAATTCATATTGGCAATATCAAGTTTCCCTGAACATTGGAATTGATCATATTGTTCTTTCTCGATACTTGACATGCGGCCTTTCATCTTGATATCAGCGTCAACAATTCCGTTCAATTGATCGTCTTTCTCCAACGGCATAACATCTTTCAAAGAAGCGAGATCGAGTTTTCCTTTCACCCAACCATCCAGATTTGCATCAGAAACCGGCGTTGAAACATGCAGAGCAGCATCAATCGGATTTCCACCAAAGTCCATGTGAAATTTATTCAAATCGATTTTCGTTTGATCCGGAATTCCGGAAGCGTCATCAATTTTACAATCGATATTAATCGCGCTTACAGGTTTTGGAACCGAAGGATATTGGAATGAACCGTCTTTAATCTGGAAATTCAATCCAAAGCCCGGAGATTTTTTCTGTGCTTCGCTGTACATTCCTTTGATAAAACCATCGAACGCCAATGAACCAGAAGCTTTCACGTCGGCGAAATCGGTAGTGTACGCACCAGGAATCAATGAAAGGAAACTCTTGAATTCAGATTGTTTCGCTTTGAATGTCATATCCATATTGTAATCACTTCCCGGCATAGCGAAAAATCCGTTCAAGCCAAACGCAAGTTCATTCAAACTGATTTCATTTTCCTTGAAAGTAAATTTCCAGTTGATCATGTCTACATCAAAGTCTGCTTTCACAGAAGTTTTCACTTCATTGAGATATGACATGCCTTCGTATTCACAAGTGAAGCGCTCGATTGTAGTCATCGTTTCCATTCCGAACAGATCCTGAGTGAAATCTCCGCTTAATGAATGCGTGAAATTGTCAAGGATGGTTTTTACGCCAAGCGTTGCATCATCATAAACGACATAAGCATTGTTGATTTCGAGATTCTTCAACGACATTTTGAATTTCGTAGGCTCCGAAGAAACGGGTGCAGCCGCAGCAGTATCAACAGAAGCCTTTGCAATGTCCCAACTTGCAGAACCGTCAGGCAAAACGACTGCGAAAATTCGCGCTTTATCAAGGATGATAGAATTCACATTGTATTGATCTCCTTTGATTACACTCATGAGATCGATATCCAATTGCAAAGATGGAATGCTTGCCAAAGTATCTCCAGCGAATTTATCCTTTCCAACAACTTTCAAATCCTTGATCGAAAATCTGAAATCAGGAAAACTACTGATAAGTGACAAATCAAATTCACCGAAAGTCACGGTAGCATTGAGGTTGTTGTTCATCTCTTCTTTCGCGAGTTCAATAATCTTGCCCTTGAATAAAAACGGCAGAGCGATTATTGTAATCAGCAACAAAACGAGGGTGATTCCTGACCATTTCAGGATTCGGGAAAGAAGACTTTTCTTCTTGCGTGGAGTTGATTCAGACATAGGAGGATATTATGGTCAAATATAGTGATGCGGCGCGAGTCAAAAATGCATAAGTGAGGGCAAATTATTAACGTTAACAGAGATTAGGATACGCGGCAATGTGGGATATCGCCTGCGGCTGGCTTCACACGGCGAACGGCGAAAAAGACGCTGTTATTTGCTAATGCCGGCAACCCATTGGGACACGGCGAGCAACACACAGCGATCGCTAAAGCGATTTGCCGTATCTCATGGGATTAGAAAGTTAGTACGCCAAACCGCCGTTCGCCGTGAAAAGCGCCGCAGGCAAAACCCATTGAATGTTTGCATGCTACTCAGTGTACAAGCTTTGCCGCCTTGTAACGCAACAGATGATCCACTATTACAAGCGCCGCCATAGCTTCCACAATAGGAACCGCACGAGGAACTACGCATGGATCATGTCTTCCTTTGCCCATCATTTCTACTGGCTGACCCTTCTTATTTACCGTCCATTGCTTCTGAATGATAGTTGCAACGGGCTTAAACGCCACACGAAAATAAATATCTTCTCCGTTGGAAATTCCTCCCTGAATTCCACCGGAATTGTTGGTTGCAGTAGTAATTCCACCTGTATTTCCGTCAGGAATAAAATGATCGTTGTGCTTAGAACCCAGCATAGAAGGTGCATTGAATCCGCTGCCATAATCAAAACCTTTCACAGCATTGATGCTCAACATCGCTTTGCCGAGATCTGCATGTAATCGATCGAATACTGGTTCTCCTAATCCCGGCTCAACTCCTTCAATAATCGCACTTACTACTCCACCAATCGTATCGCCATCTTTTCGAACGGATTCGATCAAGGAAATCATTTGTTGAGCAAGGATTGCATCCGGGCAACGAACAATATTTGATTCCGTTTGTGTGAGATCGAGTTTGCTGTAATTTGAATCGAGTTTCAAATCGCCGACCTGAGAAACCCAAGCCTGAATTTTGATTTTATGATGGCGCAAAACCATTTTCGCGATTGCACCGCCAACCACGCGACACGCAGTTTCTCTTGCAGACGATCTTCCACCTCCACGATAATCACGGAATCCATATTTCGCGTCGTAAGTATAATCTGCGTGAGAAGGGCGATAAACTTCTTTCAATGCATCGTAATCTGAAGATCGTGCATCAGCATTGCGAATTACAAATCCAATTGGAGCTCCGGTCGTTTTTCCTTCGAAAATTCCGGAAAGAAATTCAACCTCATCTTGTTCTTTTCGTTGCGAAACAATTTTCGATTGGCCAGGTTTTCTCCTACGCATTTCATTTCGAATCATTTCAAAATCAATTACAATTCCTGCGGGACAACCATCCACTACTCCGCCAATGGCAGGACCATGAGATTCCCCAAAAGTTGTAAGTCTGAAAAGTTCTCCAAATGAATTACCGGCCATAATTACAAATGTAATGAACCGGCTGAATGCTAACGCGGAATTCTCAATTTGGTGCCGTTCGCTCCCGCGAAGATTCCAAGTCCGCCTTCAATGTTCGAATAAATCATACTTGGTTCTGAAAACGGATCTTCTCCACCACTATAATTGTAGATCGACGTGTGAAAACGGTGATAATCATAATTCCCGCTGATCAACCAGACATCATACGCAATCAACGAATCGCCGGAAGCCATGTAATTGTAGTAATACATCGTGGTTGATTTACTAATCGTTGTTCCATCTGCATTGTCATCAGAGAAAATATCCCAACCCGAACGTTGTAAAGTTGTATCTCCTGAGAATCCGTCAACATGCACATTGTAAATCACAAGTCGATAATAGTTATTGATTCCTCCCGGATCTGCAAAACTATACGTGAATTTGCTCTCTCCCTGCTCATAAAACGGATCGTATTGATAAACAGAATCAGTCACGGAACATTGAAATCCGGCTGGCGGAGTCAACGGAACGCTTGTTGATCCTTCTGCTCTTCTTCCCGAAGGATCTGTAACAGCGAGCCGATAATCATTGCCACCGATAATCGGAAAAACGGAAGCAAGCACTTCATAATACTCAGTCGTTGAATTGTAAACCAATTGTGTTGAAGTGCTGTTCCCAAATAATGTCACTGTTGCGTCAGTCACTTCTCCATTGGGATTCATGGAAGTTGTTCCAAAAACAGGATTGCTCAAGGTCACTTTCGCACGAATAATTGAATCCTGCGGGGTGATATAGCAACTCACACTTAGTTTTGGCGGAGTCAGTGGAATGTCAACATTAGCATCCTGTTCGCAGGAAACAAACAGAAACAAACCAAAAGGAAGTATATAGAATAGTTTTCTCATCTCAATCAAAATTTGATGTTCCATGAAACGGATGGAATTATCGGGAACAACGAAACCTGCTTCAATCTTCTTTGGTTGGTGATTGCATCGTAACCAATGTAATAGAAGAATGGATTTTTTCTATTGTACAAATTGTAGAAACTCAACTCGAACGTGCGTTCCCAGTGCTTCATTTTCTTGTGGAATTGAACACCAATATCCATCCGATGATAAGGCGCCATGCGGAAACTGTTTTTCTCTCCATAATCATTTACGAACCATGTGTAATAATTCAATGGAGTTGTGGTTTGACCGCTGATTGGATCGTGTTCCTGTACTGTGTATTCAGCAAGAGGTAAAGTAATCGCACTTCCTGTTCCGAAAACCCAAGTTGCCGAGAGTGTAATGTGATCGTTGATCTTATACATTCCTACAACTGAAATGTCGTTACGCCGATCATAACGTGCATAAAATTTCTTCCCAAAGTTGAGCGAATCAAATTGAAGTTGTGTCCAAGACAAAGTGTAGCCAACCCATCCGGTGAATTTTCCAAGTTTTTTCTGAACAAGAAATTCAAATCCGTAACTCCATCCTTGTCCGGAAGTTACATTTTTCTCCCACGGGATTTCATCAACGCCCTCCAGGTTAACTTCATTCACAAGAAGAAAGCTCGCGCCATCTTTGTATCCTAATACATCCTCTGATTTCTTGTAATACACTTCGGCAGATACCATCAATTTGTGTTCAGGAATATCACGGGCATAACCTGCAGCTACCTGCCACGACTTCTGCGGGGAAACATTTTTCGTTGCAGGAACCCATAAATCTGTTGGAAGACCAATTCCGGTATTCGAGAGCAAGTGCAGATATTGATTCATCATCGCGAATGACGCTTTAACGGACGAATTTTCATCGAGCATGAAACGTGCAGCTATTCTCGGCTCAGGACGCAAATAATGTTTCTTCTGCGTGAAGAAATGACTCACCCGCAGACCTAAATTCACTTTTAATCGTGAAGTCATCGTCCAGTCGTCCTCAATGTAAATTCCACTTTCATACGCTTCAAGAATATTCTGACTGATGAAATTGTCAGGCTCGTATGAACTCTTCACAACGATTGCACTTGGACTGAATCTGTGATACGTTGAGATCGCACCGAATTTCACGAAGTGGTTTGGATCCGGAGCAAAATCGAAATCGTGCTTGATTGAAAAATCACGGATACCCGAAGAATAATTCAAACTGAATAAATCACCGTTGTAATTTTCTTCGTAACCAATCTCCAGTTTGTAATTCGTAAAAATGAATGATGTATTGGAGAATAACTGATCAGTCCACAAATGATTCCATCTCAAAGTTGCCGTTGCATTGCCCCAGCCCATTTGAGCTTTGTCAAATTCATCGGCACTCGTTTTGAACTTGGCATAAAATTTATCTTTCCCGAAATATCCGCTCAGATAAAGTTTATTGTTCGGATTCACTACATAATTCAACTTCGCATTGAAATCGTGAAAGAAGTAACCGAACTTATTTTCTTCCGAGAGAAAAGGATAAATCAACGCGTCGATGTACGTTCTTCTTCCTGAAACAAGAAAAGATGATTTCCCTTTGATAATCGGCCCTTCAAAAGTAGCACGCGACGAAATCAAACCTATTCCTGCTTCGCCATGAAATTCTTGCTTGTTTCCTTCCTTCATCTGCATTTCAAGAACAGAAGAAAGGCGTCCTCCATGACGAGCAGGAAATCCTCCCTTGGTCAACTCAACTGATTTCAATGCATCTCCATTGAAAATCGAGAAGAATCCGAAAAGGTGATACGCATTGTACACAGTTGCATCATCCAGAATAATGAGATTTTGATCTGCGCCGCCACCGCGGACATAAAATCCACTACTTCCCTCGCTTCCACTATGAACTCCGGGCATAAGTTGAACCACTTTCAGCACATCCTTTTCACCAAGAAGTGCAGGAATCGTTTTGATTTGCTCAATGGGAATTGAAATCTGACTCATCTGCGTTCCTTCACTGATCCGTTCAGTTTCTTCTGCAGTAATGACAACAGTGTTCAATTCAACTACCGAAAGATCGACTGTTATTGATGTGTCTTTGTCGAGCAGAAACTTCGCGCGAAAAGGCTGATAACCTACGTAAGAAACGTAGAAGTCAACTGTGTCGGACACCAGCGTAATCGAATAAAAGCCGTAGTTGTTAGTTACAGTTCCCAATTTCGACTTCATGTTCACCACAGCAACTCCGGGAAGAGATTCCTGACTGCCTTTTTCACGTACGTAACCACTGATGGTGTATTTGGTTTGTGAAAATCCACCTACTGAAAGCACCAAAGCAAGTGCACACGTAAATAATCTGATCATAGGTCCGAAATTTAGCCACAAATACCCGTATAAGGACGGCAAAATGATAAGTGGTTGCCTCCCGATTTCATGCTTCGAGTGTCAAAGTGAATCATTTGATGCGAAATGCTCATATTTGTCTCCGTAATGGCCAGTAAAATCCTCATCAAAAACATCCGTCAACTTGTCCAGGTGCATGAAAGTGCTCCCGCAAAGGTTTGTGGCAAAGAAATGAGCGCAATTCCTGTTCTGGAAGATGCCTGGCTCGCAATTGATAATGGACTTATTACAGATTACGGATCGATGTCAGATTTTCCGGGAATAACAGACTGGAATCAACTGGAAGTAATTGACGCCAACGAAGGGTTAGTCATGCCAACATTTGTTGATTCCCATACCCATTTGGTTTATGCCGGAAGTCGCGAAAGTGAATTTGTAGATCGCATCAAAGGTTTGAGTTACGAAGAAATTGCAAAGCGCGGAGGTGGAATTCTGAATTCGGCGAATAAACTTCGTGAAACAAGTGAAGATGATTTGTACGAACAATCTGCAGAGCGTTTAAGAGAAGTAATGCGTCTTGGCACTGGTGCAATCGAAATAAAAAGCGGTTACGGACTTGATCTTGAAAGCGAATTGAAGATGCTTCGTGTAATTCGCCGCTTGAAAGAAAATTTTCCGATTACAATAAAATCAACTTTCCTTGGAGCGCATGCCGTTCCTGCAGAATTCAAAGACAACAAGGCTGGCTATATCAAACATTTGATCGAAGTGATGTTGCCTGCAGTTGCCCATGAAAAATTGGCTGATTACTGTGATGTTTTTTGTGAGCGAAATTATTTCACAGAAGAAGAAACGGTTCAGATTCTTGAAGCCGCGAAAAAATTGGGAATGAGACCGCGTATTCATGCGAATCAGTTGAGCGCATCTGGTGGAGTGCAGGCAGGAGTTCGCGTAAATGCAATGAGCGTTGATCATCTCGAGTATGTCGGCGATGAAGAAATTGCATTGCTGAAAAATAGCGATGTAATACCAACTTTACTTCCCGGCGCCGCACTTTTTCTTGGTCTTCCATACCCGCCTGCAAGAAAAATGATTGATGCCGGATTACCGGTCGCTGTCGCCAGTGATTTCAATCCGGGAAGTTCTCCCAGCGGAAACATGATGCAAATGATGAGTTTGGTTTGCATTACACAGAAAATGACACCGGAAGAAGCGATTAATTCAGCGACGATCAATACTTCGTACGCAATTGAACTGAGTTCTTCTCATGGAACGATTACACGTGGGAAAGTTGGTAGCGTTATTATTACCAAACCTGTTCCTTCGTTGGATTATCTGCCTTATTATTTTGGAAGTAATTTGATAGAAAAAGTAATAGTAAACGGATGTATATTTGATAATAAATAATATAAGGTGAAAATTCACAAGCTGTTAATAGAAAACTACAAGTCGATTTCGCGCATTGAAATTGACAACCCAAGTCCTTTTTCCGTTTTCGTCGGACCAAATGCTGCTGGCAAGTCCAATATTTTTGAAGCCCTTCAATTCGCAATTTCACTTAGTCAATATTACGGAGTAGATTCGGTCCGTGCTCTAGGAAATTTTCTTCCTCAGAATAACGAAACGCGACTGCCAAACTTTAAAGCTGTTCTTGGAGAATTGGAGAGCGCTTTCACTTTCACAAATCAGGATACGAAAACAAAAGCTTTTTCGTTTACTCACTTTAATTTTATGCAGATTGGATCAAAAGTGGCAACGTTTGGAATTGGAAATTATCAAGAAGATCCAAACTATCAACAATTCTATCGGGGATATAGTCGACTTTTCATTAAAAACGATGACTTAGACAAAAGGAAAGATAATGATGATTTTCGATTGTCTCTAGCAGCAAGGAACATCGAACCTGTGTTAAAAAGGGTGCTGAGTAATTCGACAAAACGCGAAGAGCTTGTTGAATGGCTACAGCTTTTTATACCCGGGCTAGTAAATATTGAAGTAAAGTCAAGTGATTCTGGCGAAAATGATGAACTGTTAGTGTATGAAAGCGGCAACTCGAAACCATTCACAAAAGCACTTATTTCAGACGGCACTTACAATATTATTTCATTGTTGACTGTAGTATTACAGAGCGATACACCACAGTTTTTGTGCATAGAAGAACCTGAAAATGGGTTGAATCCCAAAGTCGTAAAAGAACTTGTTGGTTTTTTCCGTGAACAATGCGAAGCAAATGGTCATTATATCTGGCTTAATACACATTCACAAACTTTGGTTGGTGAGCTGAGGCCCGAAGAGATAATTCTTGTTGACAAGAAGGATGGAGAAACAAAAATCAAACAACTGCAGGGCAAAGATCTTCATGGTCTACGAATGGATGAAGCATTGTTCAGCGGTGTACTTGGAGGTGGAATACCATGGTAAAAATTGGTTTTATTGTCGAAGGAGAATCTGAAGAAATTCTTTTGAAATCCGATTACTTTAGAAATTATCTAAGATCAAAGAATATCAATTTCGTTGACGTAGTTGCTAATGTAAAAGGTGGAGGCAATCTTCTACCCCATCGTTTGCCTGAATACACCAGTTTTTTAAAAGGTGAAGGAGCCACACATTTCATTATTCTTACTGATTTGGAGCGAGGCCCTGCAATTCAAGATGTTAAGAGTAGAATTAGTGCTCCTGATAGCCATTACGTTGTAATAAGTGTCAAAGCTTTGGAAGCTTGGTATTTGGCAGATAGCACGTTGCTTACATCATTGTTCAAGAAAAAGTACACTTACGAATTTCCAGAAAGAACCGAAGGAATGCCAATCAATACTTTGGGAGCTGAATTTGTTGCGCATACAGGCCGTGGATGCGGTAATAGCAAACCAAGACTTGCTCTGAAGATGCTCAATGGAGGATTTTCCATTGAAAATGCGGCCTCGCATCCAAATTGCGACAGTGCAAAGTACTTTCTGGAAAAACTGAAAATGGTCGCAAGTTTACCAGTTTGAACAGTCGATTCGCAATTCGCGAATTGAAAATCGACAATAGAAAATTGTAAATACTTTTTGAATTATGAAACAGTTGATCGAATGCGTTCCCAACTTCTCCGAAGGACGCGACCTGAACATCATCAAACAAATCACCGATGCCATTGAATCTGTTGAAGGTGTTCGTTTGCTGAATGTTGATCCGGGTAAAGCGACGAATCGCACGGTTGTGACTTTTGTTGGTGAACCGGAAGCAGTAATTGCTGCGGCTTTCATTGGAATCAAAACTGCAGGCGAGTTAATTGACATGAGCAAACACAAAGGCGAACATCCACGTATGGGCGCTACTGATGTTTGTCCGTTGATTCCAGTTGCCGGAATTTCTATGGAAGAAACAGCGAAGTATGCACAGAAACTGGGCGAACGTGTTGGGAAAGAACTTGGAATTCCTGTTTATTTATATGAAGCAGCTCAGAAAAATAAGGACCGCAACAATCTCTCAGTAATTCGTGCAGGTGAATACGAGGGTTACTTCAAAAAGATAAAACTTCCTGAATGGAAACCTGATTTCGGTCCTACGGAATTTGACGCGAAGCGCGGCGCAACTGTAATTGGCGCACGCGATTTTCTTGTTGCATACAACATCAATCTGAATACTACTTCAACACGTCGCGCCAATGCAATTGCATTTGATGTTCGCGAAGCCGGCCGTACCGAAAAAGATGCGAAAGGAGTTGTAATCAGTCATCAACCCGGAACATTGAAGTCGGTGAAAGCCATTGGTTGGTTCATTGAAGAATATGGAGTTGCTCAGATTTCTATGAACCTCACGAATATCAATGTTACTCCGGTTCACATTGCGTTTGATGAGGTCTGCAAGAAAGCGGATGCGCGAGGAATTCGTGTTACGGGATCTGAACTTGTTGGATTGATTCCTCTAAACTCACTTCTTGATGCAGGAAAGTATTTTCTCAAAAAGCAACAACGTTCAGTCGGCGTTTCAGAATCTGAACTGATCAAAATTGCCGTGAAGTCGCTTGGTCTGGATGAACTCGGAAAGTTCAAACCCGAAGAGCGAATCATAGAATATCTCCTGAAGGATAACGCAGATTCCAAACTGGTTCGTATGTCGCTTCATGCATTTGCTGATGAAACTGCGAGCGAAAGTCCTGCGCCTGGTGGTGGATCGATTTCAGCATACATGGGCGCGTTGGGCGCTGCGTTAGCAACAATGGTGGCGAATTTGTCATCGCACAAGCGCGGCTGGGACGATCGATGGGAAGAGTTTTCCAATTGGGCGGAAAAAGGACAGAAGTTTCAGTCAGAATTGATTCGCTTGGTAGATGAAGACACGAAATCGTTCAACATGATTATGTCTGCATTCGGCTTACCTAAAGCCAACGATGAAGAAAAAGCGATTCGCACGAAAGCGATTCAGGACGCAACAAGATATGCGACAGAAATTCCGTTTAAGGTGATGGAAGCTGCTCTTGGCTCAATGGAAGTGATAAAGATCATGTCTGAAATTGGCAACCCGAATTCTGTTTCTGATGCCGGAGTTGGGGCACTTGCTGCGCGTTCGGCAGTAATGGGAGCTTTCCTGAACGTGAAGATTAACGCTGCAGGACTTACTGACAAAGCGTTTGCGGGCGACATCACTTCAAGAGGAAAAGCACTCCAGGACAAAGCGATCGCGTTGGAATCAGAAATTCTGAATACGGTCAACGGTAAGATTGGATAGACCACTTATCAAACGGCATAACATTTTGGAACTTTAGCACGTAAAAAAAGTACTTATGAGCAGCGTGCGGCAATATGTGATGAAGCATCCGATTCTGGGAAGGATAGTATTCTTTTTTCCTGTTCAATTGATTCTGGTTCAGATCAAAAAAAATCCGGTTCTCATTATTTTCTGGTTGCTGTTGATTGGCTTTGTAACAGGTAAAGTTGCTGGACGTTATGGCCTCTCATTACTCTTCGTCGATCCGGAATATCTGGGCGAAGTTGGTTTCCTTTCGTTTCTGATTATTGGATTTGCATGTGGGGGTTTCATTATGGCCTACCAGATTTCATGTTACATCCACAACGCATTTCGATTTCCATTCCTTGCAACAGTCAGCCGACCGTTTGTAAAGTTCTGCATGAACAACTCTGTAATTCCAGGAATATTCATTCTGATTTATGTTTGGAATATCATTTCGTTTCTCAGCATGGAACCAATCAGCTCCGGTCAGGTCGTTGTAGATGTAATGGGATTCTTCGTTGGAAATGGAATTTTCATTCTGATTTCGCTTCTGTACTTTTTCAAAGCCGGGAAAGGGCTCACGCAGATGTTTGGAATTAAAGATGAATACAAAACACACCGCGTAAAGCGCATGGTTCTTTTTCGTGATCCAAAATTGAAGCTATTGAATTGGAAAGCAATTCACGTAGGGAAAGAAGCTCGCGATTGGCACGTTGAACACTATTTCATTTCGTTTTTCAGAATCCGCAGAGCCCGGCCATTTGAACATTACGACAAGGAATTACTCAATCGGGTCTTCAGACAAAATCATGGGCGAGCTGTTCTCTACGAAATTATTGTCATTATCACTTTGCTCCTTTTGGGGTTAATGCGCGACAATCAGTACGTCATGATTCCCGCTGGAGCCAGCGTATTTTTACTTTTCACGATGTATCTCATGTTCACAGGAATATTGAATACATGGTTCCGCGGCTGGTCGACATTTATTACTGTCGCTTTGTTATTGCTCTTCAATTGGTTGGTACAATATGACATTTTCGGAAATAGAACGCATGCATATGGCATAACCTACAGCAATCCGCCGGCTGAATATTCTTCACGTGCGATAAATCTTTTGTCAAACGATCAAGCACAAGTTCGCGTTGACTCGCTTGCAACGATAGCCATGCTTGAAAAATGGTATACGCAAAACGCCACGTCTGAAAATCCAAAACCCAAAATGTCAATTATGTCATGCAGCGGTGGCGGTTTGCGTTCTACTTTATGGACGTTCTACACGATGCGTTACCTCGATAGTTTGTCCGGAAACAATTTCATGAATCAAAGCACGCTAATTTGCGGTTCGTCTGGAGGAATGCTCGGTGCTGCATATTATCGAGAACTTTATCTGCATGACCAACTCAACAACACTGAGGAGAGATTCAATGAGAAATATTTGCATTCAATAAGCGCCGATCTTCTGAATCCTGTTGCTTTTTCATTGGCAGTGAACGACTGGTTTCTCCCGTTACGTTCATTTGAACATGAAGGAGAGGAATACAGCATGAACAGAGCGTATGCTTTTGAACAGGCAATGCATCGGAATACTTCAGGATGGTTTAACAAGCCAATCTCAGATTATAAAGAACCTGAAGCCAATGCGCAGATTCCAATGATGGTATTGGCGCCAACCATTGTAAATGACGGGAGAAAACTTCTCATTAGTCCACAAGGAATAGCATACCTCACTTCAGGCAAGACCAATTCTTCTCCAACGTTCAGTTATTCAGTTGGAGCCGTGGAGTTCAATCGCTTATTCGATAAACATAAAGCAGACCGCTTGAAGTTCTCCTCAGCTTTACGCATGAGCGCAACATTTCCTTACATCACTCCGCTAACAGAATTGCCAACCGAGCCAATGATAGAAGTATTTGACGCGGGAATGCGTGATAATATTGGAACAGAAAATGTCTTGCGCTTCCTCTACACTTTCAAAGATTGGCTCGAAACGCACACGTCAGGTGTTGTAGTTATTCAGACAAGAGACAAACGCAAAATACATGAACCGGAATTGAACTCCGGCAATACAATCTTCAAATCATTGTCGCGCCCGCTGGCAAGTTTCTATGGTAATCTTTTTGGCGTGCAGGATTACAACCATGATCGTGAATTGCTCACAGCAGGTTCGTGGTTAAAAGTTCCTCTCGAAATTCTTGACTTTGAACTCAAAAATGAAGAGCCGGATATTATTTCATTGAGCTGGCACCTTACAGAACGCGAGAAATTGAGGACCACGAATTGCATGTCTCAGGAATACAACAAACGCAATGTTAAACGTTTTGAGCAATTAATGAATCCGGCAAAAGTTCAGTAGTTATCGGATCACTGAAAAAATTTGACCAATGTTTTCGGGACTTGCAAATCTTCTGCTAATCTTTTTTGCGGTGTGATTCTCGTATTCCGTACTCTACACAGTCGAAGATCGCATTAGCGATCCCGCCGTATCGCGTGGGTTTCGTGTACAAAGTACTTCAGCCGTTCGCCGTGTAAAGCCCGCAGCAGGCGCCACAGCAAATAATTAGTCTGGGTTAGTCAGCATATCCTTATTAGTTGATCACAACTAAATATCTCTTACGGAGTGTTGCGTCGCGGGTTTCCGGATTCAAAAATGGAATCGTCAGGAATTGAACTCCGAAATATTGGTACTCTTTCATTGTTGTAATGTCCCATTCCGATTTCAAAAGTTCCTCATATCCTTCAGCATCTGTGAAAACCCAAATCTCTTTGTGTTTACTCAGAACCGGCAAT
>CAZBYM010000045.1:0-15253 GCA_964495745.1 uncultured Chryseobacterium sp.
TACGTAGGCGAAAAAAGACATAACATTTAACTTAGTGGTCTCGGCGGGAATCGAACCTGCATCAAAAGTTTAGGAAACTCCAAATGTGTGTTCTAAAATGCCTCTTAACTGTTTGAATAACACCGCAATAAAATTTTGCCCGTTTTGCTTTTGTGAGATATTTGTGAGATTGTTACCAATGTAACTCTTGCTGAATAATAATTCGTGGTCTCGGCGGGAATCGAACCTGCATCGTCGGTTTAGGAAACCAAAGTTCTATCCATTGAACTACGAGACCGAGAAGAATGCTATGTTTTCTCTGATACAAAGATAATTTTTATCTCCCAAAATAGCGTAAAAAATGAACAGTGCTTGTGTTCAAAATTATTTGGTCGTGTGTGATGGGAAAGTTGGAAATTTACAAAGCATAACAAATATCACAGCAAGAGTATGTTTGACGAAGAATCCGAACGTTATATGCAAACTATGATGTATCGACAATACGATAAGATTGCACATAGTTTATCATATATTAAACATGTTGAATTGATTAGAGAGTTTAGTAAAGAGCCGGATTATTTTTTGCCAGATTGGAAAATTCGGTCGTTAGAGATTTTGAAAGAAATTTATTTGGATGATGACGCTGGGAAATGGATGTTTATTTCGCTTGAAGACAAGCAGGAACGCCATTTTTTGATTTCTAGCGTGAGCGAGTTTATTGACAACGAGATTAACAAGTTGAAAGCTATTGAGGAGGATCAATCTGTAAATGTGAGAGTACCGATCAAGACTAAACCGATCAAACCTTCAACACTAGTTGAAATTTGGAATCCCACAGGAAAGTTGGAATATGAAGAGATGATATCATTCCTAAAAAGAAATTGTCTTCAAATCGAGTGTGCCTTTGTGGAAGAGGTTGATGGAAAATTGACGTGGGCAAAGATTCCAGCCAAGGGTTGGCAGCAATACATTGCGGGCTTTCTTCATGTGTGTATGAAGCATGCTTTGATTCCTAAAGACACTTCTGCTCCTGAGCTAACAGAGATTATAAAGAACACTTTCAACGTTAGGCCAGATGACAAACCTTTCAAGAGCCTTTATTCAAATCCACCAGCTAATAAAAAATATTTAGCACCATTCGAGAGATTTGTAGTCGATTATCTCAAAAAATAGCCGCGACTCGAATGTCACCAATGTCACTATTGTCATGACTGGTGCTATCAGTGACAAGATTGGATTTTTCACACAGTAATTTTACCCCCGAACCATTGGAACAAAGGGAAATGAAAAGGGAAGAATTCACTCAAATTGCAACTAAGCAAGACTTAGAAGAATTTGCACAAGCAATTCTTGAAGGCGTAAAGGATATCATCCCTGAGCATTTCAGGCAGAAAAAACTATTTTTCTCACCGAAGGAGTTCGCTTCAGCTACTGGCATTCCATATAGTACAATCCTGAATCATTGCAAGGTTGGAAAGTTAATGGCGCGACAGAACGAACCCAATGGCTGTTGGCTAATACCAGTGAGTGAAATCGAACGATTTCAGCGAGAAGCACAGGAAAACATCTAAGCAAACTGAATTTCATTAAGACTCCAGCAAGATGAGTAATGTAAATATTGAAGCCGATGAAATCGTAATGGACCTTGATCCATTGAGTGATCGCTATCGAGTCTGTCCTAATTGCAAGATACCGCACATGGTGAGAAACAGGGGCCGAGACTTCTGCAGCGATCGTTGTTCAGATCAGCATTACAATGCGAATAGGCGTCTGATGAAGCAAGCTGAACCCAAAGGCAATTCAGAGGTGGTGGCTCAAACTCAAAACGAAGCTTCAGCGCCACCAGGTAGTGCAACTTCATTGACCGAAGACACTAGTTCTAAAGTAGTGGTACACCAAATGTCCGCTTATGATAGAAATATCTGGATTCTCGACGCGCAGAATATTCATCCGCAAAACGGAACAACATATTCCATCGATGATCTTGTGAAAATAGGATTTGTTTTCGAAGCTTGTGCCGGTCGCGGAATACTGCATAGCATCGACCCGAAATTGAATTGTCATTTTCTCCAGTATGGAAAATACCGAGTGTACAGAATTGATTTCACGATTGTTCTCGTTGCAATACCAACCATCAAAACCCAATCAAAATGATCAACACTTATGAAATTATTGAGAAATCGTTTGGAGCACCATTGAGTGTGGTTCCGCTACCAAAGGTTCCGTTTAAGTTGAACGGATGGCATTTGCTGCTGGGCGTAGTATTAATTGGATGTACTGCGTACGGAGTGTATGCCCTGCGTAGGGATGGGTTGGAAATGTTAAAGAAAAAAAGGGAGCAGTAATCGATACGCCATTTTTCGAATTCTCGGAACGGTCTCGTGTTCGTTTTACTCGAGTAACTGTGTATCGAAAGCCAAAAACTTTACGTGACTGGAGGCGTTTTTATTGAGTTACGCTTAGTCTTGCTAACTTGCGTCTGGTTAACACAGGAAATACAAACTTGGTATTTCAAGTAATACAGGTCATCCTGAATTGCGCAAAGCCTCTCCTCAGCCCATTAGGAGGGGTTTTTGTTTTTCGAGCGATATGCAAAGAAGGTGGTGTCATCCGCACTGGAAGTCGGGGTTGGCATTCTGCTCATTAACATCGCTCGCCTGTGCAACGCACTCCTAATTTCTCTGAAGAATTTTTTTCGGAGAAAAGTTTGGATTGTCTCGCTACAACATTTTCGTGACTTATGGTAGCGGGAAAACACCCTTTTCGCAAATGATATTTCCTTTTCATTTGCAATTTATCCGTTTACAAACGGTTAAACGCGTCGCACTTCTTATCTTTCATCTCCTTACCAAAACCCATAATAAGGTGTTGCATAAAGCTGTACTGATTGTTTCTCTATTAATCATTGTGGGCTGTTCCGATAATGTTGACGTTGCTGTTGAAAATAGGGAGGTGACTTACCATGATTCGCTTAAACAAGCGCAAGAGTATGGAACTGTCTATTCCCCCAAACTCCTATACATTGACGATGCCACTACCAATAGCTGGTAACCGAAGCGAAATTACGCTCCAAGATGTTTGGGACGAAGCAGATGATCTCGAATCTAATGCAAGTGATATTCTTGCACAAGCCAGCAACGCTGATTGCAATAGCGCCATACAAAGCGCTGAAGCAGCCATTGCTCACGCTGAAGATTGGAAATCGTTAAGTGATTTTAATGACGCGGTTGCATACTTAGATGAAGCGGAGTCTGCCTTTAGCGAGGCACAGAACTATTTGTCTGGCTGTGATGACAAATCTGAGGAAGAATAAATATTAGTGAAGGGATGGTTCTGTCGCTTTAATCAAATTAGAATCTGGAATTTGACGCTTTATTTTGTGCATGCTCTTTTCTATCTCACCAGAAAATTTGAAAACCCATCCCTGTACGGCAGAGTGGTCCACTTGTACTCCTCTAGTGGAAAGTAGTTCTTCCACATCTCTGTAGCTTAAAGTATATCGCAACTTGAAGTATACGGCTTGAAGGATGCTAGCTTTTGGATAACGGTGGTGCCTGATCATATTGACGGAATCTTGTTTGCGAAAGCACGTATCTTACATTTGAATAGAATTAATGCGACAGAACCTGCGTTTATAATGAAACAATAATCCGAAGTATTTCTAGTTACTGTATCAAGTTCGCGCACGACATGTGCTGCGAATATCATTCTTGGAAGCCGCACCCGATATCTTCAGTTGCTTATTTCAATCGGGAGTGTGTTTTTGGCTATTTTGTGACAGAAAATAAACAAGTCTACTGAATAACTCTTTCGAAAAACCGCAAAATTGGGGCAATTTTAATCGTTTATTTGTACATTAATTGTGCAAATTTCAAGTTCTACTGAAATAAACTTAAAATATTGAGTGTACACAGAAAGCATATTTTTGAGTCTATTAAAGGCACAAATAGACCTGAAAATCAAGACAATTATGTGATAATTGAAGAGGGGAATTACTCACTATATTTTGTTTTTGATGGCGTAGGAAGCGCCAGGAATAGCAAAAAAGCGACGGACCTTTCAATTAAGTACATTAAGAAAAATCAGGCCAAATATTATTCTGTGGATTTTTTTGATTTTGCCGGACTAATGTTTGAAACCAATCAATTTTTGTTGAATCAAAAAATAGCTGAGGTAAAAACAACTTATTGTTCAGTTTGTCTTACAACTAATCATCCTAATACTATTCATTATTCAAGTCTTGGCGACTCTAGAGTATATCTAATAAACCCACAGTATTTGACTCAGCTAACTAAGGATGACAAATATCTAGCGAGTCAAAATATTATTACAAAATGTCTTGGAATGCAAGGCTTGCAGAAAGACGACTTTTATGGCAGCGTGCATAGTATATTGGATACGGAGCAGATTTTATTGTGTTCGGACGGTTTTTACAATTTGATGGAGAAGAAGAAGATTGCTTTTTTTGAAACATTCGCTAAACACTACCTCAATCCGATAAAAAATAATTTGCACGAACTTATAAAAAAAAATAATCATGATGATTCAACTTATATTTTGATTAAATAATGACCGGCATGTTTCAAAGAGAAAAAGACTTGGTAAGGAAATTAAAAAGCAACTATGCACATATTTGCAACTGGAATACTGATACTTTCACAACGAAGGTGCTAGAGGAAGTTGATTTAGGATTTGGCGTGGCTGATTTGGTAATTTCCAAGATGAAATCATCGCAAAATTCCAAAGAAATTATTTTGAACTATTTCGACATTACGATATACAAAATCATTGAGAGCAATCCTCAGATTTCATTCGAAAAAATTCGTCACATAACAAGGGCGGATTCTTCGACTATAAAGAAATCGATTGAAAAATTGATGGTTGAAAGTTATATTAGAGAGATGGACGCACTTTATAAACTAGGTCGTCCTTATAAAAACTGCTTGACGGATTCAATTGCTATCGAAGCTAAACTGAAGAACTGGAAGCGAGCCTTGAATCAAGCGTACCGTTATAAGTGGTTTGCTTCTACATCCTATGTCGTATTAGACGAAAAGCGAATTGCCGGCGCTGTATCTAATCTCGAACTTTTCAAAAAAATGAATGTAGGATTGGCCTGTATTGATAAAAAGGGAACCGTCTCAGTATTGTACAAGCCGAAAAAGGAAAAACCTGTCGACGAAAAAATGCAGATGCTGCTTAACGAGAGATTTGTTTCGGAACTATCTTGATTGAAGAAATGAATGCCAAATTGCTAGGTGATAATTACTGCTTTCCTCCAATAGAAAGACTTTGTGTTTTTCAAGAGCAAGGTAAGATGCAATTGCAGATTCTATTTTTCGCAATAATAATTCCTTACGTTTTGCTAGGTTCTGGACAGCCGCTATTTCATAGAGCTGCCTATTGACAGCAAGTAAATAATTCTTGTGGACTTCTGGTTTGTGATTATTCCATGGGAAATTTGGATCTAGAATTGTGTCTGAGAATATATTTTTTTCATTTCGGATCAGGGAAACGCAATTTTTTTCATGCACGAGGTCAATGAATTGAGCCTTGACAAAATTTAATAGCTTCTCCGAATAATACCACCCTTTAGATGGCCCTCCATCTTCTGTGCTAAGAAAGCGCTTCGTATTAAAATTTCTCATGTTTTCGTAAGTGGCGATTGTGATATAGTCTATATCCGCTAATGACAAGAACAGAAGTGCGTCCCAGTTCGCATAAGCGTAAATTGTCACAAAGTCCTGTTTTTTCAGCACCGATAAGACGCGCGATAAATTCCGAAGATATTTGACATCCGTGCTAACTTTTTGTTTGGATTCAGGTTTTGATTCACAAACAATATAGAAGCCATCAAAAACTATGGTTCTGTCCGTGAGCGCAAATAATATGTTATCTACTTTGGTTGAATCAATAATAGTATGATTAGTGAAAGGGATTGTCATAAAATATCTATGTCCACTCTTCTTGTTCTTTTCTAACCATTTGTTCACATTTCTTACTAGACCAAGTAGCTCCTCAATATTATCGTTTTCGCAATAGTTTGGAATAATGATATCCTGAATACCTAATCTGATTTGATATTTGACGCCTGCCTTAATTGCGTTTAACATGTATTCACTGGTGTTCTCATCCCCATCAAAATTAGCGGGGTGAAATGGATACGATTTCAAATTACCTTTCAATAGATAGCCGGACTCTTTTTTTCCAAAATATTGCAGATCAATTTTCGATAAGTCAATGACATCTGACATTTTGTAGCCACTAATTTTTTCTCGATCAGTAATATCATTCTCAAAACTGTAAGCACAAAACACGAAACCTTCCCCAATGCCATTCTGAAAGTGTGCATCCAAATTCCATTTGTGATTGTGTCCAACTAAGTGTAATGTCTGCATGTTGTTATGGTAATAAGTTTAATACTGTTTCCAATCTTCTTGGCCTCTCAGCAGGACTGAATCTCATTGTTTCTACGAGAAACGGTCTTAGTGGATTCGAGTCAGCGACAGCGAAGGATTCATCACCGCTGCTAAATTTTGCGTCAACTTCATCTTTAGAATTTCCAAATGGTAACTTTTGATGAAACAAGAAGTATGCTAAGACTCCAAGACTAAAGTAATCTGTACGATAGGAGATATGGGCTTTTCTGCCTGCATATTGTTCTGGCGATCCAAATTGCCAGCTAAGAGGTTGCATTCCCGTTGCGGTTAAAGAAACATCGAGCAGGTCCCTTGCAATGCCAAAATCTAGTATTACTGGCTTCCCATCTTTCTTGATAATTATGTTTGCTGGTTTTATGTCACGATGTATTAACCTTGCATCCCAGACAGGCTGCATAATATCACAAACGGATTTTATTAGGCTTGTAACTTTGGTATGATCGTTCGCATAACTTGTCACAATATCTGAAAGCGTGTCGCCTTCAATATATTCTTCAAAAACGACAAGTTCTCCCTCGTACATTTCAATGTTGAATATGGTAGGGATTCCTTCCAGACCCTTGAATTTTTCATAAATGTTTAGCTCCCTTTTTGTTCTCTCATCAATTCCTGATGTAGCAAGTAATAATTTCATTGCATAGCGCTTTCCTTTGATTTCAACAAAGTGTACGGCTTTTTGACCACCTCTTTTTTCAGGCTTAAAAAACTTATCTATTTTGAATGTTTTGAGAAACTCTCGATTAAGGTCATGTACCGGCATTGCAGCAAATTTAGTATTACAAGATAGCCAATCTTGAGTTTGGGTTACATCATATAATTATGATGGTTAATCTGTAAGCTCCCCTGAAAATCGGACAGTATAAAAGTAGACTACAATGTCTAACTTTAAAACTGTCGTCATGAGAAAAACAAGATTTACGGAGAGCCAGATCGTCAATGCTCTCAAGGAACACGAAGCTGGAAAAAGCGCGGAAGACATCTGCCGCGAGCTCGGAATTAACCGTCAGACGTTTTACAACTGGAAGAAGAAGTATGGCGGAATGGAAACGCAGGATCTGAAGCGCTTGAAGGAACTCGAAGAAGAAAACCGTCGATTGAAGCAGATGTATGCTGATCTAAGTCTTGATCATCGGATCTTAAAAGACATCGTCGAAAAAAAGTTGTAGGGCTCTGTCGAAAACGCGAGCTGGCGGAAGAAGCCAGAGATGAAAATGGAATCAGCATCGCCAGAGCCTGTCGCATTGTTAGCTTACCTCGTTCGATGTGGTATTATCAAAGCACGAAGGACGATAGTGAAGTAGAAAGCAAGTTGAAGGAAATTGCCGAAATAATGCCGATGAACGGATTTTGGAAATACTACGACCGAATCCGTGCTGATGGTAAAGTGTGGAATCATAAGAGAGTTCGAAGGGTTTATTGCAAGATGAAAATGAACATCAGAAGAAAACATAAGCACCGTGTTCCCACTCGCGTTGTGGAGCCACTGTATCAGCCGGAAGCACCGAACATTATTTGGTCGATGGATTTTATGCATGACACGCTTGAGAGCGGGCGTAGGTTCCGTTTGTTCAATGTCATTGATGACTACAATCGCGAAGCACTTGCTGTGGATGTGAGCACTTCATTCCCTGGAGAAAATGTTGTACGCAGTCTTGATCGGGTAAAAGCTGAGCGAGGCACTCCGGAAGCATTGCGTTGTGACAATGGGCCGGAGAATCTTAGCGAAGCTGTTGTCAACTGGTGCAAGCGGAATAACGTTCGGATTATTTACATCCAGCCGGGAAAGCCAGTACAGAACTCATACATCGAACGCTTCAACGGAAGTTTGAGAAAGGAATTGTTGGACGCATACATCTTCACCGACCTAACACAAGTACGTATCCTCGCGGAAAGATGGTTTGATATTTACAACAACTACCGCCCACACGACTCACTAAACGGAGAATCACCAATACCTTATCGGCTACGCCGAGCTTCAGCACTCGAAGGCGAAGCAAGTTCGCCAACTCGCACCGAAGTCAATTCTAACTATGAAAAATCCTACTTTTGACTTGTCCGAAAAAGGGGGAGCTTACAAATCTAGTCTAACTATTCTCAAGCGTCGCAACAATTTTGCACTTCTATAGGAACAAAGAACTGCCCCCTCCATTATCCCCCAGCAAACAAAACGCCCTGCAAACTTCATGCTTACAGGGTGTTGTTACTGTGTAGTCCCGTCGGGACTTGAACCCGTACAGCTGTGAAACTAAGGGATAAAGTCCCACTTGCCTTCCCATCTACGAAGGCGGACATCGAAAGTAATCTCTTCATTCCCCTGTCGCTGATCGAATGAACCTGGATTCTTCGGATAATCATAATATAGATATTTGTATAACCGACGTTGCAATAAAATCATGTTGTCTACATCTGCATAATGTGAAATTTCGATACTTCAACCTATCTCTCCTCACCAAATCCAACGCCCGTTTCCTCCCACTTCCTCCCGTAAACGCCCGTTTTTTCTCGACAAATTATTCAAAAAACGCCATTTTTTGATTTCTTGACTCTTGAAAAAATATGGGGAAATATTATCGCCTAAAATAATGTGGACACTTGAATTTGATGCTTGAAAAGTATTCCTGATTATCGATTAAAATAATCAATGCACCATGAACTGGATTCTTGAAAGAGTTGAAATCCGTAGTTCCTGTTAAAATAACTAGGCTGTTAAAATTAATATTTGTCGTGTGAGACAATCTATTTTTTGACCACTTGGCTGGCTTTACCAAAACTTACTTGAATGGAATCCTTCCAGACTTTGCCGACTTGAATTACACCAACCACATCGCCCGACTTGACGAAATGAGTCGCTCCGTCGATAGTCAAAAAGCCGACCATCCGATCGGTGTTGGGTTGACGAACAAGGCCGGAATATTTGATCGAGGGCCATGGGCTTTCTTCAGGCAGAGGAGCGTTTTTTTTCGAGGCGGCAGCATGGTGCTCCGTGTTCGCAACGGGAGCAGGTTTCTTTTTGACAAGTCCATCCAAAAACGGATCGCGGTAATCGAGTAGTAACGTGAAGGTATCCGGTGAAAGAGATGATGCGTTGAGCGGAACGACCGCAACTTGTTTTTCTTGTTGAAACGAATCATCATCTTTCATCGTATTGTAAACCTGCCAGGCAATCGCTGCCCAGATTGCAAGAACGCCAGGAACCAAAATCCACGATAGTTTCTTGTTCTTCATTAATTGATGATAAACTTGAAAACAGAGCTGTAATTACTTTCGTTGCCCGCGAGATCGACACTTCGAACTCGCCAGAAGTAAGTTGTCGACCCTTGTGCTCCCGTCCAGGAGTAGGTGCTGGATGTCGCGCTTTGAGTGATCTGCAAAATTGTTCCCGTCACGAATGTCGAGTCAGTGGAAATTTCAAGACTGTCGGTGTTGGCATCCAAACTGTTGCTCCAATCAACCGAGATACTTGGCGGAGCACTTGCATAGAATGCATCATCGGCTGGAAAAATCAAAACAGGAACGGTAGGCGCGGTTTGATCTACGGCAAAAGTCCGCGACGACCAGGATGTGAACGATGATGAATTTTCTGCGCGGACACGAAATTCATAGTTGCCTTGAGAAGGCGTAGTTGTGAAATTATTCACAGAAGAAGTTGTTGCTGTAATAGTGGAGCCGGAAGTAGAATTAATAATTTCAACACGATAAAATGTTGCGCCGGAAATTGAATTCCACGTAAACAAAACAGTACTTGATGAAGTCGCAGTTCCATTGGTTGCCGGAAGCGTAATGATTACGGACTGACTAGACAAACTCACACTGCTGTCTATCGTGAGTCTACGAATAATCCAATCGCCCTCTGATGAACCATTTTCCGGGCGGATTCTCCAGTAGTACGAATTGCCTGGAACTAGCGCAGGATAGAACCGATCGGAAGCAACGGCAGAATCATAGAGCAATTGTTGTGGAGAAGAAAAATCAGGATAGACGATCTGTATACGATAGCTCAACGCTCCGCTGATTTCGTTCCACCAGAAGAGCGGTGTTGCTGTAGACACGGTATCATTATCTGAAGGAGCGAGTATGGTTACAGTTTTCCCTGTAAGATCGTCTTCGATAAAATCATGTTCACAAGATGCCACAACGAACAAAGTGATCACCAAACTGAATGCTTTTAGAATTTTAGTCATGACTTTATGTTTAGAATGTTCTGTACGTAGATCGTTGCAAACAGAGATGTGCTTTTTGTTTTGTTGTCCGTTTTGGAAAAAATGTTGACCGATACAACGCGTCCTGAATCAAATCGCTCTAAAGCATCGATGAGTTGCACGATTTGGGTGAAGGAACCGTCTACGGTGAAGGGATGTGTTTCTACGAGCCACTCCTTTTGTGAAAATCGAACGGGCTGAACAAATTCTCTTAGCTGAATGCCGTGGGCATTGCAATAAACGCTCACAAAATTCAAAAGATGTTCGTGCATATCATCAGCGGTGTCCGACTGATCACCGGTTAGTGAAGCGAAGAGTGCGAGTTCACTTTTCAGTGCTTTAAGTTTTGCAGGCGCGTGTTTGACACTATCAATTTGTGATTGTTGCAAAGCGCAAGCTTCTCTTGCATCAAGCGTGTTGGAAATAGCAAAAGCATACATCAGGTAGGCCAAAACCATAACGGCAACTAAAAGAAACTTGTTTTTCTGCTTGAAAGTGAGGCTATGCCACGAGATTTTTTTCATTGGAGTGAAAGATCTAGGGTAAATTCTCCTTCAGACATTGTCTTACTCTGTTCATACGATCGTATGCTCGCGTTTGTGATCCAGCTCGTCTGCTTGAGCTGCTGCAACCATCGATTGAGCACGACACTTTGTTCACAATGTCCCCCAATTTCCAACTGCCCGCTTGTGAATCCGATAGAATCTTCATCCAGAACTTTTACGCGAGGAGAAAAGTTCATTCTGCTCAGTTGAATTCCCGGAGGCATTCCATGTGCGAGCTGATCTGCGCACCATGCATAAGATAATCGGGTGAGTAGTCCCGTAGATTGAAGAAATAATTTCTTCGCATTGACATCTTGCTCTAGTTCATTGAGCTCAGCGATAGTATTGCCTTGCCCTTGCAATTGCGTAGCTAACTCGTTTTGCAAATTCCAGTAATGTGAAAACGCCATGTAATTGACGCCGAGTATGACCAGCATTGCAACGAGAGCGGCTTTAATAGAAGCACAAAACAATTTTCGTTGAATAAATGTTTCAAGTGCATCAGGCAAGCCGTCAATGTTGGTCGCATGATTTCCCGGTCCGTTAAGAGCGGAATGAAATGCTGCGCAGAATGAGATGAGTGCTGTAGAAGTAATTTTCTCTTCCCCTAATACAAACGATGATTCTTCATCTGCGTCTTCACGATAAATAACCTCAGAAGGAAATTGGTCATCAAGTAGTATGTGATGATGCCCGCATTCCAAAGTTGAGCGAGGTTCTGAGTTCAGATTTAGATATTCGCACGCAATGAGCGGGCCCAAACAGGTTGCCACAATGTTGAACTGTCCGCAAAGTTGGTCAAGAAGAGGAAGTATGGTTGCCTTGCGAACAACAGTGATCAGTTGACCATCTCTTGAAGAAGGTGTTGAACAGATGAAGAATTCTTTCGCTGAAGCATTGGGCAGAACTTTTCCTAACAACACCTGAGTGGTAGCTCCGGGTGCGACTTGAGCATATCTGTTCAAAATACCTTTTCCGGTGAAGACTACTGTTGTCGGAATGTCTTTATCTAAATTTTCCTTTAATTGGTCTATTGAGAGAATCTGTGTTGCAGACTTTACGACGTTCAGCTTTTGTCCGGATCTCTTGACAATCACAAGATGGAAAACAATGCCTTGATTAATCGACTCCGCTTCTATTGCTGCGAATTGCGAACCCAACAGATATTTCTTTAAACGAGGTTGCATGATCAGTAAATTACTGTTGGTCGGATCAGAATGCTCAACTTGGATTTTGACTTCGATTTTGATCGGGATCCAAAGAACCATTTCAAAATTGGAATTCGTGAAAGAATGGGAGTTCCCTTTCCGCTTTCATTCTTTGATTCATCCTCGAGCCCACCAAGCAGGATCATTTCCTGATTTTTGACCCGGACCACTGATTCAAAGCTTCGTTGTGTCGTTCCAAACGGACCATCGTCGGTAACCCGCTTGGTGAATGTAGATTGATTCACAGCTATGCTAAGAGTTACTTGTTCATCTCCGGAAACCATTGGCGTGATCACTAGAGAGAAATCAGCATTCAATGGTTTGTATGTATTGGTAATTTGCGTTTGTGGATTTTGAGTGCCAATAATGTTGGTTGTTCTTTCGAGATAATATTCAGTGCGGCCAATACTCATCGTTGCTTGTGAGCCGTTAAGTGCAGAAAGTTTGGGGGTGGAACGTATTTTTAGCATTCCATCTTCTTCAAGGGCGTGCAGTCTCACATAAAAATCGGGCGTAACATGACCTAGATTCAGAAATCCGAAGCCATTGATTCCGGAAATGATATTCGCAATCGCGTCAGCGTTTAGGGTAACGTCGAGATTGGGTGTAAGCGTTCCGTTGTTTACCGGTGGCGTTCCTAATCCTGCTTGTATTCCGGTGGCCACTGTGTGTGTTTTACTAACATCAAGAATAATTACTTCAATGAGCACCATGGGCACAATCTGGTCAATTTGCGCGAGAAAGTTTTCTATTTCAAGAATTCTAGGTTCAGAACCGCTTAGAATAATTCCGTTCAGATCAGGAAATGCTTTTACTTCAACTCCTTTTTTCATATCAGCTGGAATATATTCCGGAACTTTTTCAACGGTTCTGAATTGTAATCGATAAAGCCGCGTTACACGTAATCCTTCCATATTGCGATCACCAATTGTGTACACGCTGTCTTTTTTTCTGTAGGTGTAATCGGTTGCCTGGAAAACCTTGTCAAGAAATTGCTCGTACGTCGCATCTTTAATATTGAGTGTAGCGTTGCCTTTTAATTCAGAATAGAGATAGTATTGTTTGTGAAGTTGGGATGATACGCCGTACACCAGCTCGCTAATTGGAGCGTTCACGGCTTCAAGTGAAATCAAGCCATTGGTAATGCTGAGATTTGTTCCTGCTGGAAGTTGCCTCGGGTTTTTGTCTTTTGTGTTGTTGTTCTGCGCTATTGCTTGTTTGTCTTTGGGTTCAATGAGAAAAAAATTGCTGTCGGCTTGCGTAATTTTCAGATCATTCGCAAATGCGAGTTTATTCAATGCCTTATCGAGCGGCTGATCTTGAATATAACCATTGATCATTTTTCCTGAGAGCTCCGGAGCAAAGACGATGTTGTTGCCGCTTTTGCGTGTCAGTTCCCTTACTACAAGAGGAAGGCTATCGTTCTTCAGATCAAGATCAACTAACTTTTTGTCTGCATCCCAATTGATGTTAGGCAACCGCGGCGAATATGGAGTAACGACGGGCGGGGGAGGAACAAATTTTGAAAACACCATGATATTCCCAATGAAAGTAATGTCCAGATCATACCTACGACAAAGGAACATGAATACATTCGATACGGTGACGTCGGTGAAGTTGTCGAATATTTTAGTATCAAGAGAAGACTCAACACTTACGTTAAGATTATTGGTGATTGCAATTGCACGGATAAATTCCTGAAGGGAAACACCATTTACCGATAATTCTACTTTGTTGTTTAGTCCGGGTGCAGTACTTGAAAGAGCAGATAGTTTTTGTTCGATAATTATGAAGCGCGGATGTTCTTCTTCAGGCGCGTTGGCAAATAGGAATGGTAAAGTCATCATCACGAACATCGAACGTAGTATCGATTTCCATTTCCAACTACTATTTATTTTCCTTGCCTTTTTCACTTCAACTTAATTAAAATGTGTTTGAGAGAATGGAGTAAACTTCATCGATGCTTGTTTCGCCAATTTCCAATAAACGAAATGCGCTTTGAGAAAGCGTGCTGATATTTCTTTCTTTGTACAATTCACCGGGATGATCTTTTAGCGCCTTAATGCATTCGGAAAGTTCATGATCGATTGGAACGATTTCATAAATCGCCTTTCTTCCGCGATACCCCGTATAGAAACAGGACTCACATCCGACAGGCGTACTGAGCAATTCCGGAAGCTTATCAATTCGAAAATTGCGCGGAAGAATTTCCTTACGAAACGGTTCTTGCTTTTTGCAGTGTGTACAAAGCAATCGTACCAGACGTTGGGCTACGCTTGTGTTGAGCGTATTTGCAATCAGAAAAGGAGGAACGCCCATATCAGCAAGGCGTGAGATTGTTCCCCAAGCTGAGTTGGTGTGAATTGTTGACAATACGAGATGTCCAGTAAGTGCAGCGCGAACGGCCATCTGTGCAGTTTCTCCATCACGAATTTCACCAAGCATGATAATATCAGGATCTTGACGCAAGAATGTGCGAAGAGCACTTGCGAAAGAAAGACCAATACTCTCTTTAAGCTGAACCTGATTGATTCCTTCGAGTGTATATTCAATTGGGTCTTCGACAGTCACGATATTGGTGGTTTCTTTATTGAGCAGTTTTAATGTTGCGTACAGAGTTGTAGTTTTACCCGATCCTGTGGGACCACTGATGAGTAAGATCCCGTGTGGTTTTCGTATACCATCAAGATAATCGCGTAACTGATCATCTGAAAATCCCAACGTTTTGATCTCGATGTTGGCTGCATCATTACTCAGTAATCGCAACACAACTTTTTCTCCGTGAAGTGTTGGCAAAACAGAGACTCGGATGTCGAATTTCATTCCATCATGCTGAAAGAAAATACGTCCGTCTTGCGGCAAACGCTTTTCAGCAATGTCGA
>CAZBYM010000046.1:0-14966 GCA_964495745.1 uncultured Chryseobacterium sp.
CCGGTATTCGCAGAACAGCTTGTTGGTGTGGATGCGATATTAGCAGTAATCGCTGTAGGTGCTGTGATGTTAAACGTTTGTGTTGCAACGCATGAATTCGCATCGGTAACGGTGCAAGTCCATGTTCCCGCTGTGAGTCCAGTAACAGAAATAGTTCCGTCACCTGTAGGATTTCCTGGAGTCCAGTTGTACGTGTAGCCACCAGCACCGCCAGTTGGTGTGTTGATGGATGCTGCTCCGTTAGTTCCCGCGTTACACGAAACGTTCGTTTGCGAAGCAGGTGTTACAACGATTGCAGTAGGAGCCGTGATGTTGAATGTTTGAGATGCAACACATGAGTTCGCATCTGTTACAGTACATGTCCATGTGCCCGCAATGAGTCCCGTTACAGAAACAGTTCCGTCACCTGTCGGATTTCCTGGCGTCCAGTTGTACGTATAGCCCGGTGTTCCGCCAGTTGGTGTGTTGATTGATGCTGCACCGTTTGACCCACCGAAGCAGGAAACGTTGGTTTGTGAAGCTGGAGTAACAACGATTGCAGTTGGTGCAGTAATGTTAAACGTGCGCGTCGCAACGCATGAGTTCGCATCGGTAACTGTGCATGTCCATGTTCCGGCAATAAGACCAGTTACGCTTGCTGTTCCGTCTCCCGTTGGGTTACCCGGAGTCCAGTTATAGGAATATGCAGTCACGCCACCTGATACAGAAACTGTAGCTGCTCCGTTTGATCCTCCGAAACATGAAACGTTTGTTTGTGAAAGTGCATTCACTACAAGAGCAGTAGGTTGCGTGATGTTGAACGTTTGAGTAGCAACACATGAGTTCGCATCTGTTACAGTACATGTCCATGTTCCGGCTATAAGTCCTGTTACGGCAACTGTACCATCACCTGTTGGATTTCCTGGTGTCCAATTATACGTGTAACCACCGGCACCACCTGTTGGCGTATTGATAGATGCAGCACCGTTAGAACCAGCGTTACATGAAATGTTGGTTTGAGATGCAGGCGTCACAACAATTGCAGAAGGTGCTGTGATGTTAAATGTTTGTGTAGCAACGCATGAATTCGCATCGGTAACGGTGCAAGTCCACGTTCCTGCCGTGAGTCCCGTTACAGAAACAGTTCCGTCACCCGTTGGATTTCCTGGAGTCCAGTTGTATGTGTATCCACCAGCACCACCGGTTGGAGTGTTGATTGATGCAGCGCCGTTTGTTCCGCCGAAACATGCAACGTTAGTCTGAGAAGCAGGTGTTACAACAATTGCAGTTGGAGCAGTGATGTTGAATGTTTGTGTTGCAACGCATGAGTTAGCATCGGTTACTGTACACGTCCATGTTCCAGCAACTAGTCCAGTGACAGAAACAGTTCCATCGCCTGTAGGATTTCCTGGAGTCCAGTTGTACGTATAACCACCTGCACCACCAGTTGGTGTGTTGATAGAAGCAGCACCGTTTGAACCACCAAAGCAAGAAACGTTAGTTTGTGAAGCAGGAGTAACAACAATTGCAGTTGGCTGCGTGATGTTGAACGTGCGGGTTGCAACGCAAGCGTTCGCATCGGTAACTGTACAGGTCCATGTGCCAGCTGTGAGTCCAGTAACGGAAACAGTTCCATCTCCAGTTGGATTACCTGGAGTCCAGTTGTAGGTATACCCACCTGCTCCGCCAGTTGCCGCATTACAAGATGCAGCACCATTTGATCCTCCAAAACATGATATGTTAGTTTGAGAATTTGCATTCAGGACAAGCGCAGTTGGCTGCGTAATGTTGAAAGTAGCCGTTGTTGCACAACCTATGTTATCTGTGACTGTACACGTCCATGTTCCTGCTGTTAGACCCGTGACAGAGATAGTTCCGTCACCCGTAGGATTTCCGGGTGTCCAATTGTATGAGTATGGCGCGATTCCACCACTGGCCGGGCTAACCGTTGCAGAGCCATTGCTTCCTCCGAAGCAAGAAACGTTGAGTTGCGAATTGACCACGAGAGAAGGATTCGAAACTGTGAGTGTCGCTTGATTAGAAGTTGTATTACACGTTAGAATTGTTGCGATGCAACGATACAAGTAACCACTCATCACTGCTGTTGCACCAGTGATCGTCAGAGTTTGTGTTGTAGCACCTGAATATACTCCGCCGTTAACAACGTTCACAAACCCGGCTCCCATATTCACTTGCCACTGCCAGGATGTAGCACCTGTTGACGCGATTGAAAAATTTGTATTTCCTCCAACGCATACACTAGCATTCGAAGGCTGAGTATTAATTACCGGGTTGGAGCATGCCACCACTTCGGCTACACGGAAATTATCTATCGCCCATTCTTCATTGCCGCCATTCGATCTCACACGAATTCGAATCTTCAACGTTGTTCCTGTTCCAGCAATGTTTTTCGTGAATTCAGTTAATGTAAAATTCAACTGCGCGCCGTCCCCAATACCATCACCATTTGTATCTTCTCGAAGAGATTTCCCCGGAGGCGCGGGTAAAGTTGCATCACCTATAAATATTATCAACTGAGAGTAAGCTGCTGCATCAATTGCATATTCAACAATGACGTAATCGTTAAGGCCAGTTGGACCATACGGGTCGCTTCCTCCGGTCACCAAACCATTATCCCAAGGACCGTTAGTATTATTTGCCGCAAAATTTCCTTTGAACTCTAAGTTCGTCCGACCAGAAATATTGATTGATGTCCACTCGATTTGCTGTTCTTCATTACCAGCTCCAAAAGGTGTGTCGTGATCTTCTCCTGCCCAGATGAATGCACCCGACATAGCAGCATATGGAACCGCCGGTGCCAAACTAATATCCCCTGGAACAATGTTCGTACTTCTCTTGAAATAAGATAAATTGGTTCCACCATTATTTTCTGGTGTACGGGTGCTTCCTGCAGGCACATCGGGCACTGCTGCATTTTCAAAATTATCTTGAAAGAATGGAACCTGTGCAAAACAAACTCCCGCAATAAGCAGGGCACAAACAGTAAATATTTTTTTCATGAGAAACAGGATTTAATTGGTATTATGGCATGGTTTTACAGATGGCTAAACTAGTTCATTTTCGTCTTTGTAATGGAGATTTCCAAAATAAATACATCAACGATATGTTGTGATTTGGTGAAACAAAACATCGAATTCTTCATGTGTTGCTGGTTTTTACAATCCGTAATTTCACACGCATTCTAATCATTCTAAAAACCTGGTTTCAGATCGTGAGTATGTAAATAGCTCGCTTCCTTTCCTAAATCCAGATTCGTCTTTCACAATAAGAATTTCAAGCTGCTGATCGTCTATACATGCTACCCGCAGTCCATTTGTACTGTCAATCCCAAGAATCGTTCCTGGAACAGCTGCGTGCGAACTATCAATTACCAATGCTGAGAGAATATTTAACTCACGGCCATTCAATGATGTTTGCGCCCCATTGTTCCAAGGGTTAAACGAATTAATCAAAGCAATAATTTCAACGGCTTGCATTGAATTCCACTTTATTCGTGTGTCACTCGCAAGTGGTTTGTCGTAATATCCGGAATTTTCAGCTGATTGCGCCTGGAACAAATTCGCAGTTCCAAATTCCAGCATTTGAGCAACGTTAAGAGTAACCATTGAAGTACGTTCGCTCAATTTTTGTGCGAGAGATCCGAACGTTTCATTGTTTGCAATCGGAACAGTTTCCAATAACAAAATCGGACCTTCATCAAACCGCTCATTCATGAGATGAACAGAAACCGCGGTTTCAGTTTCGCCATTACGCAATACTTCAAATATCGGCATTGGCCCACGGTAAGCCGGTAGTGGACCTGAGTGAAAATTGATACACTTGCCAGTTAATCTTTCAATAACGCTTTGCGGGATCCGAAATGGAAAGCAAATCGAAAAAACAAGATCTGCACTTACCTCAGTCAACCATTCATCCAGTTGAGAAACAGATTTCGAATCAGAGAATTCCTTAAATTCAATTCCGGCATTTAGAGTTTCTGTCTTCAATAATTCATTGAACTGTTTTTCTCCACTCCCTACTCCTACAGCGACAAGATAATTTTCCAACGCAAGAATCTGAATCGATGGAAATGCAAAATTTCCACCACACAAAACAGCTATCCTTGGTTTCGTATTCATATGCACGTGTAACTATTAAACCATCCGGAAACAGCTTTCTCCAACGGCACAGCTACCAAAGCCTCGAAAGCAGAATCACAATTTTCAATTTCTCCAACAGGCCGAAGTTTGCTAAATCCGTTTTCATCTTCTTCAATCACTACTTCATGCATTCCACAAAGCGAATGATTCCATTTTTCGTGGTACGAAATTTTTCCGCGCGGGCTTTCAAATACGAACGAACTCAATCCTTTGCTACTTAGAGCACCGTTGTTATTATTCACTTGCATCAATCTGCAACCTTCTATGGCTAGAATGGCTGCTTCCCACCCCAACAAGGAAAATAGTGTTGCCTCACGGCCAGCTTCACGAATTGAATCACAAAAAATCAGGTTTTCAGTGTTGCTAAGATTCATTGACCACGCGACAATCCCCTTGATATGATTTTTCGGAAATTTTGAACGGCCAAGAACCGATTCTTCCAGAGTAAATGGTGCTGGGTAAATGGTCTGCTTAATATTCAGTTTTTCGTTTACAAGGTCACGGAAAAACCACTCGGCATACTCACCACTGAATACAGGTAAGAGGCATGCTTCAGAAAAGCTCTCCGTATATTTTTTTAATGGAGACAGAACAAAATCTTCAGGCGTGTAGCCTGTAATGTGATTGTATACAATCTCCCCGCCTCCTGACACAAATCCATTTGCCGCTGCAACCATTTGCAGGTAACCACCATCATAGAAACAACTGGTTACACCAGCTTGCCGGTATCCATCACGGATTGCAGCATGCGCATTCAACCAAATGCCAAGCGAATTGTTCAGTGAGTGATAAAAAATATTTGGAGAAGAAGGCCACTCCTGTGGAAGATGTGCTCCTGCATCAAGTACAACCAAGAGTCGGTTAGCGGCCATGAAAAGTGGACGTAACAATTGCGCCGTGCGATGCCCTAAATAAGCAAACACAACCGACACATTTTCCTGGATGATTAAACGTTCCGCAAGTCTGTAACATTCCTGTTTATCAGTTCCAAATCCAATGTTCTCAGCAACTATTCGAATATCATCTCTTCCAGCGCGCTTTAGTCCCGCACGTAATCCTTCGAACATTTCAAACCCAATACCGCCGTAATATGTTGATCGTGGCAATAGAATTCCAATTGTGTGCATCTGTTTTTTGATAAAAAAAAGGAAACACCTAAATGCAGTGTTTCCTTTTTTTGTCTGTACTTACTATTGGCGACTTGGAAAAATTCCTTGTGTTGCAATTGAATAATTCATTCCAAGCGATGGATTCGCAATCGAAAAAGGCGCATTGGCTCCGGCAGGTGCTGTGCTACCCCCAACTGCCAGCGCGCCACCAAATGCCCCAACTGTAGCACCACCAGCATAAATATCCGATCCAGCCGGCGCTAGAAAATTGTTCTGTGGAGATGTGTCACCCGCACCAGTTGTATTGACAAGTTGTTGTACTGTGATTCCGGTTGCTGCGTGTGCGTGAGCAGGCATATTAAGAGCAACAAGTGTTGCACTGTTAGATCCTGTTACCTGGCCGATCGGGCAGTCGGGTAATCCGGGACCAGCACCCTGGCCAATTGGCATCCGTCCACGCAAATCAGGAAGTCCGAATGTTGTTGAGCCATTTCCACCAAAAGTTGTACCTAGAAGTGAAAACATGGCAGTGTTGGAGGCGATTGAGAGAATTTGCCCCTGACAAAGTTGATAACCTTGAGGAGGCCAAGCGAATCCAAGAATTTTTACTTCACCGATAAATGGTTCTGTTGACATAAAATTAATTGTTAGTGGTTAGTATGAATTAAGAAGAATTAAATACAGGATTAATTTAACACCTCATACCAGGGGAATAGTAATTGGTCAGTTGCTACACTTAGAATTGCAACTTAGTATTTTTGTTTAGCAGGTAATGAAATAAACAAAGAACAGACAGGCACACAATATAACATCAAATTCACAACAACTAGAAAACTATTTTTCTGTACAAGTAATCAAGTAAGAATTCTGGTTGAGATTAATATCCAAGAAACATTCAAATTCTCCAGATGTAAATATCTGATTAGTGAAGTAAATAAAACTGGACAAATTCGCCAAGTATTATCTTGAAATTGACATTCTTGGTGCAAGTTAAATCTCTGATCAAGAGCAGGTAAGGCACAATTACGAAGACAAAAAGTTACAGGATTGAAAACATTTTTTTCGTTGAACACATACAGCCCTTTCCATAACAAAATTGAATAGTATTTTTGAACTCAGTAATCCAATAAAAAATTTCCGCCCTTCACACCAACTCATTCTTTACCGCATACATCACAACTCCAGCAATATTCTTGGCCTTAATCTTCACAAGGATCGATTCCCGGTGACCTTCAATAGTGCGAACTGCTAAACATAGTTTGTCTGCGATTTCCTTCGTGGTAAATTCTCTGCACATCAACTTCACTACCTGAATCTCGCGGTCAGTCAATAAGGCCTGATTGAACTTTGGAATAATTTTCTTTCCATGAACGAGCTCTTGTACCATGGCATAATTGATCCGATCATTGAAATAATATCCGTGCTCTATTACTGCATTAATTGCATCCACGATTGTTTCAATTGGCTCATCCTTGAGTAGAAAACCGTGCGCACCATTTTCAATAAGGTGCAGAATCATTGAGTCCTCATTGTGCATGGTAAGAACAAGAACCTTTATGTACGGATACTTGTCTTTAAGAAATTGCGTCGTCAGCAATCCATCCATTTCAGGCATTTCGAGATCGAGCAGGATTACATCGGGTTGTTTTGTTTTCAGTTTTTCAAGAAGATCTTTTCCATTGTTCGCTTCAGCAATTACCTTAAGTTGATGGAATTCACCAAGTAGTGAAATCAATCCCTTTCGGAAGAGATGCTGATCGTCGGCGACTGCTATTTTTGTTTTCCTCATCTTAGGAGAATGGGGCCTGGATTACAATTTCTGCACTGTTCTTTTCTCTGTAGTAATAATGAATCGAGCCTTTTATTAACTGGATCCGGCTCTGAATGCTCTTGAGTCCAATACCACCCTTACTTTGAGTTAACTCTTTTACCATCTCATCCGAAATACCAATTCCGTTGTGTGTTACCTTGACTGTAATAAAGTCAACACTTGAACAAAGTGTTAATGTGATTTCTGAAGCACTCGAATGTTTGAGGATGTTATTGATGACTTCGCGTATTACACGATACAGTTGTAATTCAACTTTTGAAGCAAGTCGTTGACTGGTGGTTGCGTTTGCAAAATCAATCTTCACTTTCCCGGTTGCATTGATTTGTTTGCACAATTCCAATACTCCTTTTTCTAAACCAAGTTTGACCAGAGTTGGAGGCATGAGATCCTGAGAGATTCCGCGAACAGTCTGGATAGTTTCGTCAACCATTCCCATACTTTCTTTTACGATCTCACCTGAGAGTTCTTTCTCATTAGGATTTCTAGCGAGTTTGGTCAAATGCAGTTTAATAACATTGAGCATCGATCCTACATCATCGTGCAGATTCTTTGCAATCTTCTCGCGTTCCTGCTCTGCAACTTCCAATGTTGCATCGAGCAATTCTCGTTGGTGACGGTTTTCTGCCAGTTGAATTTCATTCTTCTGCGCCAGAACTTTTTTCTGGTACATCAAAACAAAAAGCACAATGGAAACGACAAGAATTATCATGCCGAAACTTCCAATCAAAATGAGGGATCCTATTTCGCTGGAGTCTTGATTTTCCAAAATGCAATTGCGATTAGTGAATAGAACAATATGTTTAGGATGGAATGTACTCCCCACAAGTCATTAAAAACATCAGGCGATTTTCGCAAGAGGTAATTACTAAATACAAAAACGAATAAATTGCCAGCAAAATAGACAAGAATAGCAACAATGATCCAGAATCTTGATGACGCTAAGATACTCTGGTACGCAGCTTCTTTCATCAACATTAACATTGAATAAACGCAATAGAAAATGAAAATAATTGATTCAATGGCAATCGAATAATTATCCATTGACATAATGCCTTGCAAAATTGCATCAACCAAAGTAACCATACAAAACAATACCACGACAATTTTCATTATCAATAACACTGTTTTATCCCTCGTAATTTGGATGAAAAAATAACTGAGCGCGACAAATTCGACCACTGTGTAAATTCGAAATAGAACCGTTGTATTCCATTCTTCGACATTACATACATACGATATCATCTCAGTTAACAAAGAAATGAGCATTAATGCAAACACGGACTTGTGATGTGCCCGAAAATCAGGCCGACGAATAGCTCCGACTACGATTGGAGCAACCACAAAAACTGCCGATACGATCGAAAGAATGACGTATAAAGATGTGGTCTCAGGTAGCAAATGTCCGCGAAAATATCAATATGTAATAGTAATCTTATCCAAGATACTGTTCTTACCGTTGGGTAATAATGCATTGAACATCCCAAACTCATTAATTCAAATGAGAAAGGCGGAGAGGCCCGCCCTTATTCACCAGAAGGTAATAGAATCATTTTATCCGTTCAATGGGCTAGATGAAGAATCACAATATGTTGGGCAAGGTCTTGCACGCTCTGCAATAACACCATCATAAAGATCATTCTGACTTGCATTCGCTCCAACAAGAATCATTTGCTGAACACCATTCTCATCAAGCGCATAATACATACGTATTCCCATGCAACCCGTTTGACTCAGGATCGCATTCAAAATATCCTTCCCGAAAAAATGCGCTTTTATTCCATTCGGATTCGCAGTACGATAATTTGCAGTCCATTCTGCTGCCGTCGCGATTGGGAACTCTTCTCCCTCTTTACCATCAAATGCCATAGTGTTTTGTTTTAAGTGGTTAGTCAATCAGTTTTACCGAAAATAGTAATTCCAAGAGATGTTCAAGAATCCTGACTTTTTCAGAAAACAATCAACAGTCACGAAATCAGGCATTAAGCAGTATTACCTCCAAAAAAAAACCGTATAAATACGGTGTCCTCATGGGACTAATACGGTAGTATCAATACAGGGGTTTCCACCCTTGACTGACACTTCGCAATCCAACTACTTTGCATTAGTGATTAGTGGAGTTGTTTCAATCAACCCTACTTGTAGTCTTTTAGTTAAACAAGCGCTATTTCTATTAACACCCCCTACGTGCAATGGAGAACTTGTCTGCTTTAGTGAACAGCCTGAGTCCCGGTGAGGAAACACTCATCCGGCATTTTTACAAACTCCGCGACTTTGGAGAATTCCGAAAACGTGTTCAATTGTTTAATCTCTTGGTTTCAGGAAAACTTAAACTCGAGAAGGAACTTGCTCTCGCAGTCGGATATAAAACTCCGAATGCTTCGTATCACAATCTGAAGTCGCGATTGAAATCCGATATCATTTGCATGTTACTCATGCAGGAATCTTCGGCGAAATTCAAAACACCGTATGCTCAGGCAGTGTTCCAATGCAGGCGCTCTATTCTCACGGGCGAGATATTACTGAGCCGTGGCGTATACAATGAAGGACTGAACCTCCTCAAAAAAGCCTCACGTGTAGCGGAGAAATTTGAACTTTTTGCGGAGCAAATAATTGTTGACGATACGATGCGTAACCACCATGCTGCCTCAAGTGCCAATCAGGAAGTAAATAATGTCACTGAAAGTATTGATTTTAATTACCGCCAGCTTGGGAAAGTGATGCAATCAAAGAAGAACATGTATGAATCAATGTTCAACGGATTGCCTAACGATCCCCTCGATGAACCTGCATTCGATACTCAGACAAAGACTCTTACGGAACTCGACTCTTTGTCAAACGATTCAGATTCAATACGGGTTGGTTTTTACAATCGCCTCTCAAAGGTGAATGTGCTGAATAATCTGGGCGAATTCGAAAAAGCACTGGTGTGTGCCCTTGAACTTTTAGAGATTGCTGAAAATGATCCGATCGTAATGTCGAAAGCTAATCAGGCCGGCATTCATTTGGAAATTGCCACGCTACACTTAAGGTGCAGCAATTACCGCAAGTCCATTCATCATGCTGAAATCGCAAAATCCATGTTTAAGAATGGAATGGTAAATCATCTTAAATCATTAACAATACTTTTTTACGCACAGGCGCATTCCAAAATGTGTGATGATGCCGCAATTACACTGAGGGAAATTCAGAATTCAAGTTGTTTGAAAGAGCGAGGATTTATTAAACTATTGCAAAGAATTTATTTGATCAGCGCGTGGTTTCAATTCACTCACGGAGAAACCAAGCAGAGTGCAGCATCCATGAAAGCCTGCGGTGCACTTTCTAAAGAAAAAAATGTTTGGAGTGAAGGATATGTATTGCTGGAATGCATGTTCCTTATTGAGAAACGTTCTTTCGATACGGCCACATATAAACTGGAAGCGCTCAGAAAAGGAATATCGAGGAGGAACACCAGTGATCCACTTGCATTACGCGTTGCGACGATCATTAATGTTCTCAAACAACTCATTAAGAACAATGGAAATCATCAGGTGCTACTCGAATCAAAATGCAAATATTTTGAACAGCTCAAGGCGGATGGCGGTCATTGGGATCCTGTAGGATTTGAAGTTGTACGTTTTGAAGAATGGTTGCATTCAAGAGCCTTGCAAAAAGTAGGATAGTATGAAACGGATAGCATTAGTACTCTTCGTCTTCTTTCTTTGTGCAGCTGGAACGAATGAAGTTGCGAAGAAGTCGTGCCCCAATACGTTTACCGGAAAAAGAAGAGAGATTGCCAAGACGAACATTGCCACTGGGAAACCAACGGAAACAACAATTCCTCAATTGTATAACCGTCCTCTTCCAAGTGATGATGTGATGAAGAATACGCATCACGTTACTCACACAAGTGCCAGAAGCACTCCGGAAAAAGAGAACGTTACTATTATTTGCTGGTTGTACACATACAGCTATCAGGATGACGGCGACTATCATCTCATTCTCGGAAGTTCTGCAGACAAAGAAGATTCCCGATTTTTCAGTGGAGAAGTTTCAGGCCTTCCCAAGAAACGCTCGAAGAATTACAAGTATTACGATAAGCTGAAGGTGGCCCGTGACCAATTCAAATTAGTTATAAAAGATTCTCCGCCTTGTCCGAGTAGTTACATCAGCAGCCTGTATGACAAACCGATTAAAGTAGAAGTAACCGGAAGTCTCTTCTGGGACACAGAACACACAGGAGGTAAATGTTGTTCAGGCCCTGAAGGATACAAATCGGAATCGGCATGGGAAGTTCATCCAATTACAGAAATACACACAGTGGAATAATATAATGAAGTAATTGCGGTTACCAGCAATCATCTATTGCCAAGAATATTATGTCAACAAACTTTCAATCTTATGCTTGACAAAATCGAAGAGGGAATTATCCTCTATGACATCGAATTAAATTCTTGCCGCAACGGCGTCTACACAGATGAGATTGTCAATGGCACTATCTATAACGAAATCATACGTAAAAGAGAAGATCAGGGCAATACTGAAGATATAGTCGGAATCTATGATTGCGAGTACTTCGATCCATTGAACAAAGTAATAAGCGGTACTCTAGTAATCAAACCATGGAATGGATTAAAGAAAACGTACGCGTTCGAATGGTATAGACCTAACGAAAAAGTTGCTCGATTCACTGGAGTAGGCTTCAAAATGAATCCGCAACAAATTGCAGTTCATTACAAAACCAACAAACTAGTGATATGATTACGAATCTAACACGAAGAATTGAAACCAAGCTGTGCGCAGCATTCACTCAATGAAATCTGTGAACAAACCCCAGCTATTCGCCAGCCCGAAACAATTGAGTTTCACACCTGCTCGTTGCAAGGCGCTGGCGATAGCTATCTTTCTATTGTTCTCGGCGCAGTCATTTTCACAGTCAAAATGGAAGTACGCCACCAAAGCAGAATTCGGTGTGCAGATTGATATTTTTCATTCGCGGGCACAACATTTTCCGGGTGTACGTTTCTTCAGCTCATTTAATATCTCCAGTTGTTTCAAAGATCACGTCCTCACGAACTATGGAATATCCTTATCAGTTTATCATAAAATGCTAGGGAATAATCTTAATCCATTGGTGCGCGATATACAATTCGATGTTGTTAACACATTTGGAATTGGTGCTGGCGGAAAAGATGTGGCGTACACAAAGTATTACCGCACGATGGGTAATGGGCCCTACTACAATGTTGGATACTCCAAAGATTGGTCGGCGTTGGTCAGCACAAATTTTGTGTTCAACAATCACAAACGTCATCAGGTAGTGGGAACAGTTTCGACAACCATCAAGAATGTTACACTCATGTACGCAAATGATGGAGCTCCGCCGATGAGTTGGGGCATTGGCGATTCATTCGACAGATGGTGGACTGGTAGCGGAGGCGTGTTCATTCACAACAACCAAGGCTATAACACCTGCGAAATTCTTTTCGATCAATTCACCGGCGATGCACCTCTCTTGTACGAATTGTCGGGCATTCTCGGAATCTACGTTCCCGATTATTCCAACTCGCCTGCTCATGCCGGTAAGAAAATACAAGACGGAGAAACTACGATGAACACATCTGTTTATTGCGTTCGATATTTCCCGATGGCGGGAGTTGGACTTGAGATTGGTGTTGCAGGATCGTTGCGATTGGCAAATGGTGGTTCATTCGGAATACAAGATATGATTCACAATGCTCAAGGATTTCCGCTGCATCCCAATAGAGATAAATCACGCTTTCTCATGGGAGGAGTTTACAATTACACGTACTATGATCCGTTTTAAGCGCCTTGCTCCTGCACTATTAGTTGCACTGCTACTTGTGGCATGTATCTACCGTAAAGAGATTACGTTCGTTCAGAGTGATGTCTTTCGCGATCCAATGTTCTTCTCCAAGATTGAGGAGATCGCAAAAGAAAAAGGATATCTGCGCGATACCGCAAAGCAAGCAGGAGAAATTCTGTTCTATCGGGTAACATTTGTCGAACGACAAGTTGAAAATGGCAACATCGTCGACTATACGAATGTGAGCACCGATTCACTCGCCGTTCCCTATGGCATGGATACCGGAACTTATCAGGAATTGTATCTCGCGAACCTACCAATGAATAATTTTCAGGATAATTTGTATGTCTATTATTCACTCAATTACAACGCAGACAAGAAAGTCATCGGTTTCGGCCCGGCATATCTTGGTCAGCTTGTGCCTTGTCCTGGAGACACGACCATAAACCAAATTGAGTTTTTCGCTTCGCTTGAGTCAAGGCGAAAAGCACCATTTGTTCTTCAAAGCAATAATGAGCAGACTGACATGAAATTTGTTTTGGAAAACTTCACTCCCAATTCATCAATCGTAGTCAATAAAATTATTCAGGCCGCTCCCAACAAAATCGGCGGCTCTCGCCCACTCGTGTTTAACATAGACAGCACACTTGGTCGTGGAGCTCTTAATTTCAAAATCGTTAAGAAATGAAAAAAGTAAAAGCATTCTTCAAAAATATTTTTGGCAGTGGTCCAAAAGTGATTTGCAAGAAAGGTCAAAACAATCTCTACTACAAAGCAGTGAAAGAGCAAGGGATTTGGGTTACGAAAGGTGCAGGATATATAGATTGTGAGACGTGCAAGGAGGAGACGGGTGCGGAGGAGTGTAGGTAAATGATTTGCTCATTACACATTTGAAACCAACACGATTTAATACCAATTTGTCGCAACGCACCGTTCGAATCTAAATTGACTACATCAACACCTTGAACCCATGACCAACATCAGTACTATTCCTTGCGAAGGAAAACTTTGCTTCATTTTCAAAGTGAAAGCAGTTTCCAATGTTGTCGAGATTCAATCTCCCAACAATTCTTCTTGTCCTCCTCCAGAAGGCGAAATCAGAGAAATGATCGAACAGGAAGTTGATGAGTATGTGAACCCAATTCTTGAGCGGTTTGAAAATGCAGAAGCACCTCAAGGAACTTGCAAATCCCCATGTGGATGCAGTCCTGTTGGAGGCCCTCAAAATATTGATCTGGATTATACTTTGCGGTTCATAGCCCGAGTAAAAGAGTGCGATTACATTGTTGTTGTCAATATTCGGATTGTAGGGCAGAAATGGAAAGGGAAATGTGTGAAGGTAGGGGTTAAAAAGCCGCCGGTTGATCTGCTGCACAAGTAAAGGAACGAATAATGCGAAATATCGTAATTGTGGAGCAAAGACCTTGGAAAGCACTACCAATGAACATGAATAGTTGGAGTCTGAGACGTTGAGTAGTGGAAGTGAGAATTATTACGATAACTTTCAAAAGTTGGCCAGATTGCGAATGACAAATTTCACAAATGTTTGACTTTAGATGTTATGGACTAATTAACAAAACAGGTCTGCGAAAGACAAAGGGTTGACCACACATAGTGGCACAATTGGAAAACCAAAAAGTGGAGACCAGCGACCACCAAAAAACGGGGCGAAACCGAAAGCCAACTGAGTAGGAAAAACCAAATGAAATAATAAAAGTAGTATGATTAAGTTTTCACGAAATAATGCTTGGAATCAACACGGCACATTCAACAACCCCGATCTATTGTGGTATGCAAAAGGCGTTGGGGTTATGCAATCAAGACCGTTAAATGATGTAACCAGTTGGTGGTTCTTTGCAGCAATTCATGGTTTTTCTTCAGCTCAATGGAGCAATTTTTCAACTCCTCCGGTGGTGCCAACATCTCCGGTTCCTTCGAATGCGATTCGAGGGCTATACTGGGACCAGTGTCAGCATCAAAGTTGGTTTTTTGCACCATGGCATCGCGGGTACCTCATTGAATTAGAAGCGCAAATCCGCGCAGTTGTGATTAGCTTAGGCGGACCGATCGATTGGGCCTTG
>CAZBYM010000047.1:0-14923 GCA_964495745.1 uncultured Chryseobacterium sp.
GAATGTTAAGAAACTTCGTGATCAAATCCACCAACCATTTTTCAGTAGATTACCCCCAAGTTCGAATCACACGATCTAAGGATTTTCCGTCAGTTCGAGTAGTCCTGAGCTTGTCGAAGGGCGAATCGAGAACGACGGAAATCAAATCAAAACACCTCGCTAGCGACTCTGCGAGTCGTCTCCGATGTACCCATTGTGTAGAAATGCAAACAAGGCACACCGGCTTTGATCAACTCTTTTGATTGCTGAATACACCAGTTGATTCCGACTTCACGAACTTCTGCATCTGTTTTGCATTTGTCGGCTTCGATGTACAAGTCTTGCGGAACATCGATGTGAAATATTTTCGGAAGAGAGAGCAGTTGTTTTTTCTGAGTGAGAATTTTCACTCCCGGAATAATCGGAACGTTAATTCCCATTTCGCGGCAAGCTTTCACGAAAGCGAAAAACTTGGTGTTATCGAAAAACATTTGGGTAACAATATATTCGGCTCCGGCATCAACTTTGTCTTTGAGGAATTTCATATCCGCATAAAGATTCGGCGCCTCGAAATGTTTCTCAGGATATCCTGCAACGCCAACGCAAAAATTTGTTGGAGCCATATCCACAACATCTTCATGCAGGTATTTGCCTTTGTTCATTTCACCAACTTGTTTCACGAGATCAATCGCGTAGATATGTCCATTCGGTTCCGGAACAAATTGCGTTTCTGTTTTGATTGCATCACCGCGTAACAGCAACACGTTATCGATTCCAAGAAAATGTAAATCGATTAACGCAGTTTCCGTTTCTTCTTTCGTGAAGCCACCGCAGATTATGTGCGGAACAGCATCAACATGATATCGGTTCATGATTGCTGCACAAATTCCAACAGTCCCCGGGCGTTTGCGAATTGAAACTTTCTCGAGATAACCACCTTCACGTTTTTTATAAACGTATTCTTCGCGATGGTAAGTCACATCTACAAATGACGGTTTGAATTCCATCAGAGGATCAATGCCCTCATAAATCGATTGAATACTCTTCCCTTTTAGAGGAGGAAGGATTTCGATCGAAAAGAGAGTCGAATTCGCGGCTTTGAGGTGGTCAATTACTTTCATAGGCTAAATTTCGACCCAAATGTAAATAATAGTAAGTTGGATTCGAATGATCGGTTTCATTCCGCGGATTTATATAGAGTTAAACAGCCCGCTCCTTTAAGAATTCAAAATATTTTTGATTAAAAAACAGGGTCCGAAAATCGTCGCGCGCTGCAAAGAGCTCGTTAAGATAAGTTTTAACACTTGGCTCATAAATGGCTAAGTCAAGTGCAAACATATTTGCCGCAACGTCCGTTGCATCAAACGTAATATCCAATATTCTCGTAGTGCCATAGGAGCAGGTTCCTCTCCAAATATATTTGGGATAGCTTTTTATGAGAATCCTCAGTTTGATTTCGTTGGGTAAGTTCGTCGAGCGAATGTCGTGTTTGTAATTTTCGCTGAGTTCAAGTTTAAATTCCCAATTGAAATCATGAGTTAGTGTTGGATACGCAAGAAATAACAATCTATCAATGGAAGTGCAAACATTTTTAACGTCTTCATATGCGATTCTAATTTTCGGATAAACTGGAATCAGTACGCTTTCAATGTTTGTATAACCATTTAGTAAATCCCATGGCCCGTTAATTTTTCCAGAACTCAACTCCATTTTTGCAAAAGGACCCCACTGATCGTCGTGTACATAGAGCTTATTGATAGATTCAGAAGAAATGTACATGCTTTCTTGGCGAACACGCGCATCCAATTTTGGTTGATTATAGCCTGATATTGTGACTGCATGCAAAGAAAGATTTCCAGCCGCTCTATTTTCAGGTGTATTCATTACAGAGACCACTAGGATAATGGGAATGCCAATTGCAGAATATGCAGCTACTAACTCCCGGAGATATAGGTCATCGAAATCAGTGTGTCGTCCAACCTGACGTATTTCTGTAACAAGACCTGAAGCGAGAATTGCTTCACACATTTGGATCAGACTGAGCCCGTCTTTATTTGGGAATAAACGACTCCCATCGGGGCCTGTCAAGCCTGCTAGTTGCGTAATTTCATTTGGTGTTTTCAGCGTAGTGTGATAATCCAATGAGGCTTTTTGGAGCATAGACCAAATGGCAGAGGTAGCACAAGCACTCAGCACACTATCCTGCTCTTGAAACGCTAAAGACTTTAACACAAACTCCTTCCCAAAAAAATGAATCTTATAATCTCGTGTTCCAAAAAAATGGCGGTCACCTTCTGGGTACGTTTTGAACAATGTAAATCCAATAATGGTAACTGGAATCGGTTTTACAACAATAAACCCCAAGTATGAATTCCAGATGGCTTCACCATTCCCGGATAGGATTGCTGCCGTCAATTGTTCGATGGTAAATGCAGAGGAGAAGAAGTGAACTCTTTTACAGATCTTTCCATACGGTACGAAACAAGTCGAATAGTAGTTAGAATAGTCACTCAGATAATCTTTGTTGATATAATCAGATTCGATTACCAACTGCACCGGTTGAGAATCAATTGCACCGGAGAAATAATCCTTTAAATACCTGAAGTGATTCTTAACCTTAACTTGATCAGCGGTGGTATGCTCATTTTTAAGAGCATAGGCAAGATTTTCCTCTGAGTACGATAGAACCTCCATTGATGCAGTAATAAAATCAGAGCTTTACTACCGCTTTCAATTTTTCGTAGTCTACAAGCTTTTTTTTAGAAATCACTTCTAATTCAGCCGCAACTTTCTTGGCTTCTTCCCTTAAATCATGATCATTGATGATCGTCGCCTTCGAAAATTTTAGACTCACTAGCTCGAGTATCGATTTGGCTTCTTTTTCCATAAGCGATTTTGGGGTTGCAAAAATACGACATAATCAAAGAAACAAAATACACAATCTATATTTATAACAAGCAAACGGATTTTTCATTGCAAAATTGTGAATAAATCATCTAAATAACTTAAAGTCAGCAAGTTGCGACGTAAAAATTTGAATTTCGGAACATGTCCAGAGGTCAAGTCGAGCCTTATCGCAATTCAGCTGTTTTCGCTATTAGATTTGCGCAAATGAACCAAGTAAATTATCAAGAACCATAAACCAACATATACCGCAAATTCCGTCCAATCGTAATTGGCAAATATTCCTTCGAACCTCCACCAGCGAGGCGCTCCAACATAAACATCAATTGGCTCGTAAATAAAATTAGTAAAGGGCCAGAATTGGCTCGTATTTGAGTAATTGGAGCGATTGAAAATAGCCACCCCACTGTGTGACATTACCAATGCAAATAGGTGGAATGCAATCCAAATTGCGGACCAGAATTTATTATTTCGCGTGAGCATCCACTAAAATATTTATGTAAATCGTCCCCATCGTTGCAGGAATTCCATTATTACGTTCGCGTTTTGCGCTTGTACAGAACTACTAGGATTAAGACCGTTGTAAATGCAGCAAAACCCCCAATAATGAGATTGCGCACTTGGCCAGATCTATTGTCGGAAAAATCGGAATAAGTGACGGCAGTATTTTTTAAATTTTCTTCTCTGGCTAATAAAGATTGTTTTGCTAAAGTTTGTGGAGTTCCTTTACTTGCTAAGTTTCCTAATGGAGCAGGAGGTGTAGTTTTTTTTTCTCCTTCTTGAGATTTTGAAGTATTGGAGTATGCTGTGTCAATACTACTAATTACTGGTTGTTGTCCAAAACTGGGTCCCACCGCAAGTACAATAAAACAGAACAGAAAGCAAAGACGTGAGTGCATACAGATTGAACTAAAAGTATTATAATGAATTATTCCAATTCACGGAGCCAAATCAAGTAGTTTTTTTACAAAAAACGGATTTTTATTTGCTCACTCTTAACATAACGCCTGCGCGAACTCGCACATTGCAAAGTTAAGTTATTAATACAATGCGAAGATGACGGTGAGTGTACTTTTTAGATTGTAGGTACATGCTCAATATACAGCCCATGATCGTTAGACCGGCAATTCATGCCCTGTTTTTACGTAGCTTTGCATCCCTTTTAGACAATGAAAAACATACGGAATTTCTGCATTATTGCCCACATCGACCATGGTAAATCGACCTTGGCAGATCGATTGTTGGAGTTTACCAAAACCATCTCCAAGCGCGACATGGAAGCGCAAGTACTGGATGATATGGATCTTGAAAAAGAGCGTGGCATTACGATTAAGAGTCACGCCATTCAGATGAACATTGAGTACAAGGGTGAAAAATACGCTCTGAACCTCATTGACACACCTGGACACGTGGATTTCTCGTATGAAGTTTCCCGTTCGATTGCTTCATGTGAAGGCGCGTTGTTGATTGTAGACGCCGCGCAGGGAATTCAGGCGCAAACAATTTCGAATTTGTATCTCGCATTGGGAAATGATCTGACGATTATTCCGGTTCTCAATAAAATTGATCTTCCAAGTGCAGAACCTGAAGTGGTGAAGGATCAGATTGTTGATTTGCTTGGATGTGATCGCGACGAAATTATTTCTGCATCAGGAAAGACAGGAATTGGAATTGAAGAAATTATCTCGGCTATTGTTGAACGTGTTCCTCCGCCGAAAGGTGATCCGAATGCGCCATTACAAGCGCTGATTTTTGATTCTGTATTTAATTCATTCCGCGGGATTATCGCTTACTTCAAAGTGAAGAACGGCGAAATCAAGAAAGGCGATAGAGTAAAATTCTTTAACACAGGAGCAGAATATATTGCTGACGAAGTTGGAATTTTGAAACTTGGTTTAGAGCCGCGAGATTCGGTGAAGACCGGCGACGTTGGATATATTATCTCCGGAATCAAAGATGCCCGTGAAGTAAAAGTTGGAGATACAATTACTACGATTGCCAATCCATGCAAATCTGGGATTCAAGGATTCGAAGATGTGAAGCCAATGGTATTTGCTGGAATTTATCCTGTTGATACTGATGATTTCGAAGAGTTGCGTTATTCGATGGAGAAACTTCAATTGAACGATGCTTCACTTACCTGGGAACCGGAAGCTTCCGCTGCATTAGGATTTGGATTCCGTTGTGGATTTTTAGGAATGCTTCACATGGAAATTGTGCAGGAGCGATTGGAGCGCGAATTCAACATGACAGTAATTACTACTGTGCCTAACGTGTCGTATATCGCTCATAAAAGTGACGGGACAATTCTGAACATGCACAATCCAAGTGACATGCCGGATCCGACGCATCTTGATTTTATTGAAGAGCCATATATCAAAGCAAATATTATTTCGAAGTCGGAATATGTTGGTTCTATCATCAAATTGTGCATGGATAAGCGCGGTTTGATAATCAACCAGCAATATTTGACTACCGATCGTGTAGAACTTGTATTCGAATTACCGCTTGGAGAAATTGTATTCGACTTCTACGACAAATTAAAATCAATTTCTAAGGGCTACGCATCATTCGACTATACGCCGATTGATTATCGTCAGTCTGATCTTGTGAAGCTCGACATTCTCATCAACAGCGAACCTGTAGATGCATTGTCTGCGTTAATTCACCGGACGCGGGCGCACGATTTTGGAAAGAAGATTTGCGAGAAACTAAAAGAACTTATTCCGCGTCAGCAATTCCAGATTGCGATTCAGGCTGCTATTGGCGCGAAGATTGTATCACGTGAAAACATTTCTGCGATCCGTAAGGATGTTACTGCGAAATGTTACGGCGGTGATATTTCCCGTAAGCGAAAACTTCTTGAGAAGCAGAAAGAAGGAAAGAAACGCATGCGCCAGATTGGAAGTGTAGAGATTCCGCAGAGTGCGTTTATGGCGGTGTTGAAGCTGGATTAGTCGCTTCGTTCTTTTTTACCACTTAGGCACAAAGGAAAAAAACTTAGGTTTCACTTAGAGTTATTGCTAAGTGAAACCTAAGTGAACTAAGTTTCTAAGTGGTAATAATGGGTCAGCGAACTACTGAATCACAATCCGCTTCGTAGCCGTTTTTCCTCCCGCAACATTTTCAGTAATGCGCATGAAGTAAACCCCTTTCTCCATTCCTGCGAGATCAACAGCAGTTGTGTTGCCAGTGAATGTTGTCGAATACACTAGATCTCCAAGTACGTTGTACACCTGAACTTCTTTCTCGATCGACGATTTCGATGTGATATTGAAAATTCCGGTTGAAGGATTTGGAGCAATATCAAATCCAAGTTGAACATGACGCGGAACGTTTGTTCCAAGCATAACAACTACGTTGTACCAGATTGTATCGCTGCAACCGCCATTCGAAATGATGACCGTAACAGAAACAACACCTGTGGTTGTGTAAGTATGAGTAACACTTGCGCCAGTTGCAGTATTTGTATCGCCAAAATCCCACGTGATTATTGCATTTGGATCGTTGGTAGTCGCATTGAAATTCGCTGACAAGCCAGTCCAAACAGTATCAGGAATAACTGCGGAAGAAGTAAGAACAAATGTCGAGTTCAAATAAGATCCTGCATTTCCACCAGTCATGTTTGCGGTATTTGTTCCTGAGCACCACCATCCATCAGCATCAGTAACAACATCGACAACTGTTCCACCTGCGAAAGCGCGTTCTTCAAGTGCACGAATTCCGTTAGGAAGATTATTCGGAATTATAGTTCCCCAACGCATTGACATCGTATCAACCATTGTGCGATAAAAAGATGCTGTACTCGTAACAGCAAATAAATCGCAACCATCATCTTCAGTAATTGCAATACTGATCGGACGTCCAGTCGCAGCAACATTGTCGTACAAGCAAATAAAATTCTTCGGAGCTGCATTGAGAGAATCGTATAATGCGGTTCCTTCTGTTGGCGCCGTTGTTGCACCAAAGTTGATTACTGTAACAGGATACGCTGAAAAAAGCAAGCGTGTAGCAACAGTCGTACTTCCTGTTACACCGTTGTTCATTACAAGCAATGGGTAAAGAGTTGCGCCGGGCACATAACGTCCGTTTCCGGAAGCGTCAACTCCGAACCATCCGGCGTAACCTCCTGTATTGTCCGCGATTAATGAGTCGTGGCCGGAACTATTCGTCAGACCTGGATTTGTTGTCCTTCTGATTGTGCCGCTGATTGAATTAATCAACATTGGAACACCTGCGCCATTGGAAGTTGGCGATGCATTCAGCGAATCCATTGTTGTATAATAGCGATACGTCGCACCAGGCGTTAATCCTGCCAATTCCGCCCAATACCAAATAGCAACTCGGTTGTTATTGGTTGGAGTCATGCCCTGACAATACTGTGGAACTACGGCGTATACGACAACAATCTGAGAATAAACTGTTGAGGCGCAGAGTAGTAAAGCGAAAAGAATAGCGTTCTTTTTCATGTGAAATTCGGGTTTCTATAACAAAAATAGACCCTAAGCATGTTCCACGCTGGCCGTCGGTGTCGCAATTGTCAATAGGCAATTGTTAATAACCTCAAGTTTTTGTGAATAACTTGGGCAGAGTGGAGACTCTCCAAGGGTGGGGACTCTCCAAGAGTCAGGACTCTATTTACACCCAATCGCCATGTTCCTGAATAAGTGCAATCAGCGCGTCTACTGCTTCTGATTCAGGAATGTTTCTTGTCACGACCTCCCGTCCTTTATAAAGCGTAATTTTTCCTGCACCAGTTCCAACGTATCCATAATCAGCATCAGCCATTTCTCCCGGACCATTAACGATGCAGCCCATGATTCCGATTTTCACTCCTTTAAGGTGATGTGTGCGACTCCGGATTTTCGCGGTAGTTTCCTGTAAATCGAAAAGTGTTCTTCCGCAAGAAGGACACGAAATATATTCTGTTTTTGAAATTCGAGTTCGTGTTGCCTGTAGAATTCCGAACGCTGTTTTATTTGAAACGATCGGAGAAACTTTTTGGCCTGACTTCAGCCAAAGCCCGTCGCCCATTCCATCGAGAAGTAAGGCCGCACAATCAGTTGCTGCATACAATTGAAAATGTTCTTCGTCTTCAGTCATGAAATTTCTTTTGATCACGACAGGAACCTTACAATCTGCTTCCATCAACGCAACAAATGCACGACGTTGTTCTGCCATGGCATGCGGATGCGTTGTATCGAGAATCAAAACGACTTTATTCTCGGAAGAAATTTTCGCAATGAAATCATTCGTCAATGTTGCAAGATCTACTGCAACGAAATTAAGTTCAGATGATTTGGCTTCAGCAGAAAAATATTCGCTTCCACAGAACAGCGGATAGTGACGATCTTTTTTTGAAACCGATTTCCATTGGTCTGAATTTACGATTACTCCAAGTGTCCCCGGGATTTCAAAATCGATTGCAAGTTCACCGGCGTAAATAAAATCGCAGGCCTGATCAGCGAGATTCCACTTGTCGAGAGTAATAGAATAGTTGTAGCCAACTGCAAATAGCGAAGCGGGAGTAATTGATTCACGTTTGCTGAAATCGGAAATCACGATTGGAACATGACCACTTCCTATGTGAGAGACTTTCGAAGACTTGCGGCGTTGATAATCGTACGGAGAATAAGGGATTTTCAATTTTCTATTCTCCAATACTATCGGGGAAATAACGTTTCCAGCTACCCGATTTGAATAACGATCGACAAGCATTTTCGCGACGGGAATTTCAAATTCAGGGTCTTCTGTTAGTGAAACACGAATGGTATCGCCAAGTCCGTCTTCGAGTAAAGTTCCGATTCCTGCTGCTGATTTTATTCGTCCGTCTTCTCCATCGCCTGCTTCTGTTACGCCAAGATGAAGCGGATAATCCATTCCGGCTTCTATCATGTGTTGCACAAGGAGACGATAGGCTTGTACCATCACTTGCGGATTACTCGCCTTCATCGAGAGTACGATGTTGTGATAATTTTCATCGCCGCAGATGCGAAGAAATTCCATGGCAGATTCAACCATTCCCAATGGAGTATCGCCATAGCGACTGAGAATACGATCGCTTAACGAACCATGATTCGTTCCGATACGCATTGCGGTTCCATTCTCTTTGCAGATTTTCACCAATGGAGTGAAGCGTTCGCGTATACGAAGCAATTCATCATCGTATGAAGAATCTGTATACTCGATGTGTTCGAATTTTTTCCTGTCCGCGTAATTTCCGGGATTCACACGAACTTTTTCGACGATGCGCGCTGCAATTTCTGCTGCGTTTGGCGTGAAGTGAATATCTGCAACAAGCGGAGTTTTGTAACCGCGTTTAGCAAGTTCCTTTTTTATCACTGCAAGATTTTCAGCTTCCTTGATGCTCGGTGCAGTAATTCGAACCAGCTCACATCGTGCGTCAATCATTCGAATCGATTGTTCAACCGTTCCGATTGTATTCATTGTATCGGTGGTAGTCATCGATTGAATACGAATAGGATGATTTCCGCCAATCGTCAGATCACCTACATGAACGACGCGGGTTTTCCAGCGGGAAAATTGGGTGAGACTGTTGCAGTATGGTAATTGGAGTTGCATTCTTTGCAAAGATACGGATCAGTTCGCTTCTGTACCGTCAGCAATTCGGACTTGAACCCTCAATTCGTTATGTTTGTAATTCTTAACATGCAAACCCATTTCCCTTGAAAAAACTTATACTTCTGCCAGCGGTGTTGTTCGCAACAATCCTGAATGCACAATTGAATATTGACACATTGGCATTTCAAGATTTTGAAATTGCTCCAGCTTCTCCAGTCTGGAATTTCACCGGGCCGGTAATATACAACAGTGGATATTCGTCAGCTACGACAGCTGCGCCGACAAGTAGTCCGATTGGTATTGGCGGATCACGCGCGTGGGAAACGACTACTAATAGCGCCGGATTGGTTTTGAATTTCGCGAACACAATAATTCCTGTAGGATACGACAGTGTTCGTGTTCGTTTCAATCTTGCGGCAATGAACCTTGTTAGTACTGGTGGCGGCCCTGATGATTTAGACTACGTGTTGGTTACTTATAGCACTGATGCTGGTCTCTCATTTGTCAACAGAATTCGAATTCGTGGCGCTGTTGCGAACAACAGTTATTGGCCGTATAGTGCAACTGGTTTTGCGCAATCGTATTATTTACCGGCATCGGAAACGGTTTTTCAACCACTTGTTACCGGATTGCAAACAACACTTGGATACAGCACGGTCGAAATTGTTTTTCCCGGCAGTATCACCCAATTGCAAATGCGTATCACAGGTCGTTCGAGTTCGTCAACAGACACGTGGCTTGTTGACAATCTTGTTTTGATCGGAGAGAACGTTTGTACAAATTCGACCTCTTCACAATCAGCCAATGTTTGTGGATCGTATACCGCGCCAAGCGGTACTGTGCTGACTTCGTCGGGAGTTTACAATGATACAATTCCGAATTCTACTGGATGTGATAGTGTAATTACCATCAATCTCACCGTGAATAATGCAACTTCTTCTTCGCTGAATACAACAGCTTGTGGAACTTACACTTCGCCTTCTGGTGTTGTGCACATTTCAAGCGGAACTTATCTCGATACAATTCCCAACACAGTAGGTTGCGACAGTGTGATCACGATTAACCTGATCGTGAATGCCGTTACTTCTTCGTCATTGAATGCAACTGCGTGCGGAATCTATACTGCTCCGTCGGGAACTGTTTATTCGGCGAGTGGAACGTATATGGATACAATTGCAAATTCGCTTGGATGTGATAGCATCATAACGATTGGGTTGACTGTAAATTCCAATTCGTCGTCGACAATTACTGTGAGCTCTTGTTTCAGTTATGTTTCTCCAAGCGGAAATACCTATACGAATTCCGGCACCTATTTGGACACAATTCCAAATGCATCAGGATGCGATAGTGTGATCACGACTTCATTGACGATTAATTCAGTTGATGTAACTACAACTTTAGTTGGGGCAACTTTGTCTGCGAATGCGAGTAGTGCAACGTATCAATGGATAGATTGTGGAAATGGGAATGCAATTCTCCCTGGTGAAACCAACCAGTCTTTTTCTCCGGCTACCAATGGAAATTACGCCGTGATAGTTACAGAGAATTCTTGTTCAGATACATCAGCCTGTGTTATGGTGTTGTCTGTCGGAATTGGAAATTCAACCGGCCTAGTTCAAGTATTGTTTAATCCGAATCCAACGTCTGGTCTTTTCGTTTTAACAACAGGAAGTGTATTAATTAACGCAACATTCCGACTTGTTGACATACAAGGGAAATTGATTTGGACTGAAGAACAAAAATCAGGCATTAACTTCAACATCGATATTTCTGACCAGTCATCCGGAGTTTATTTCTTGGAGGTTGTTGAAAATGGAGAAACGAAACGATCTAGAATCGTGAAGTACTAACGGATACTTTTTTTGAAAACTCTAACCCAAAAACCATATCAGGGTTAGTGATCGGCGGTGCTTTCAAACAGAAACTGCACTCTACGATTCTGTTTGCGACCTTCTTCCGTATTATTAGGAGCGACGGGGTGAAATTCGCCAAAACCATCCGTATATATCCGACCTGCTTCTATTCCATTTTCCATGAAATATTTTTTCACAGCAACAGCACGGGCAAGTGAAAGTTTAAGATTGTCTTCTTCACTTCCAACATCGTCTGTGTAGCCTGCAATGCCTACTGTTATATTCGGATCAGATTTTAAGTAGACGAGAATTTTTTCCAGTTCGGGCTGCGCAACTTTTTCTAATTCCGCACTGTTGGTTGCGAAGTGAATGTTGTTGAACGAATAGATTTGTCCGGTTACAAACTCTTGAGTGGTATCAACTTTAACTGGCGTGATTGCTCCTGAAGGAATTACTTCTGTTACTGAAACATCATCCACATAGTAGTGAGCTTCTTTCATTACAATTCCACCGAAGATGTATGGATTCTCGGTTCGTGGTTTTCCGGGAATTGATTTGCACGTATCGCATTTCCATTCGTGACCGCCGATATACATCCATTGTTCTGTGCCATTCGCAGTGTAGATCGCGGTGAGTTCCTGCCATCCATCGTGTTTGGTAAATCCTGTGTCTTGATAAAAAACTACTTGCGGAGGAACAGTCGTCGGAACACCAAAAGGCAGAATGAATACTTTTTTCAGAAACAAAACCCCAATCTCCTTTAAATAACTCACGGCTTTTTTGTCACCGTTGCTGACAAACAAAGTAATCTTGTATTGTTTGTCTTTCACCAAGGGCGATTTGAGTTGACAAGCAAGAAATTCTCTGTACTGCGGCGTAACACAAAATCCTGCGTATGCTTTTCCGCTATGTGGTGCTTCGCTACCGAAATAGTTTTGTTCGGTCTGACAATTTGAGCTGGGAGAATCGGAATGATAATAATCGCCACCTCCTTCTTCATTGGCGATTCTCCAATTCTTTATCGTTTCTCTTCCGTCGCCCGGCGAAGTGGGTAATCTGTTGTATTCTTCGAAGGAAGGATTAGGAACAAGATTTTCCTGCGTAATTCCCACAAGTTGGAAAAATGCGACAAAAAGGAACAACATTGCTACTTGCTTCATCGGGTAAAATTAAGCGAATAAATGGTGATACATTTGTCAGAAGGTCTAAAAGACTCCCTTGGAGATGCTTTTCTGAAGCTAACGGATTCGTTAACAAAATATTTCATCATGAGGTCACTTTACAAAACTTTGGCTGCGGTTCTGGTGTTTGTTTCGATATGCGTGCTTTCTTCAGCGATGTTAACGCAAGAGAGACTACCCGAGGCTCAAGCTTATCTCGAAAAAATGAATGTAGTTTTCATTGGAGTTGATAATCCGATAACTGTGAGAATACCCGGCGTTGCGGCTTCCGATGTTGAAGTTAGTATAAGTGGTTCTGAAGGATCCATATTGCTTCCAACGGCCAAACCTGGAGGATATATTCTGCGTGTAACCGGCGGAACAAAAATTAATCTGACAGTCACAGACAAATCAGGGAAAGATCCTCGCTCATGTGGATGGTTTGAATACCGCGTGAAAAGAATTCCGGATCCAGTGACTTACGTTGGTGCTATCAGGCATGAAGGAATTATGCTCAAGAACAACCTGCAGAACATTTCCGGAGTATTCACGCGCATGGAGAATTTCGATTTTGACTGTGCATTTCGTCCACAATCATTCAGCATGTCTGTCTTTCATGATAGCGCGTGGAAAGAATACAAAACGACAGGACCGGCAATAAATGCGGAAATGAAAAGCGCGTTGAAAGATGCTATGCCGGAAGACAAGGTTTTATTTCATAATGTTGTGGCGAAAGGGCCTGACAGCACATTGCGGAAAATGAGTGTTGTGCTGATTACTGTAAAATAGTAAATAAGTAATTTCTTAAACGCATGAAAAAAATCTTTCTCATTTGCTCAATATTCGCTGGAGTTCTAACTTCTGCACAGGACACATTTTCCATCTGCGCCGTTGACACAATAACTGGCGAAGTCGGAAGCGCAGGCGCATCATGCATTGATGCCATCCAGATTGGAAATTTAATTGGTTGTGCATTGATCAGCGATGTGCATCCAGGAGTTGGGGTAATTCATACGCAGGCATATTACATTACTCCGAATCAAACCTACGCGCAGAGCTTGATGAATTTGGGTTTATCGCCACAACAGATTATGGATTCTGTACAGGCAAATGATGCGCAGAATAATCCTGCTATTCGCCAGTACGGCGCGGTGAAACTTGTTGGAAATTCTTCTCAGGCTGCTGCATTCACAGGTTCCGGTTGTTCGGCGTATGCGAATCATCGCGTTGGTCCGAACTATGCGATTCAAGGAAATATTTTACTCGGCGCACAAATTCTTGATTCGATGGAAGCACGATTTCTGAATACGCCGGGAAATCTTGCGTGCAAATTAATGGCAGCAATGCAAGGCGCAAATGTTCCCGGAGCGGATACACGTTGTGTCCCGAGTGGAAATTCATCGCTGTCTGCATTTCTGAAAGTGGCCGATGCTACTGGGCTAACAATCGATCTAGTTGTTCCGTATGGTCCTGCAGGATTTGAGCCGATTGATTCGCTACAGACATTATTTAACAATGTGCAAAACTGTTTTACTGGAATTGAAGATCAGCACATGATGTTCGAAGTAAGTGTATCACCAAATCCTGCGAATGAAATTTTGTATGTGCGTACAAGTGCACAAACTGGTGACGGAACCATCTTTCAATTGTATGATGTAAGAGGAATTTGCGTGATGACGCGTCCAATGAATGTTGCCGAAGAATTTGCAATTGATTGCTCTGCGTTGGCTTCGGGGCTGTATTACTATCGCGTGGTGGTTCCCGGAAGTGGAACGGCTGGGGGAAAAGTGATTGTAGAGTAGGCGACTTCGCACGGAGTTAATTTGCGTTTGAATAGCGAATGGCCTAACTTGCCTTTGGTAAACATATGATTATGAAAAAACTTTCGCTCATCGCATTCGGGTGCTGTTGTTCTGCAATTGTATCTGCTCAAATTGTTGTCACTCCGGTTGGACAAATTTCAAGTATTGGAACTTTTCTGACAGGTTCAGGTGTTACAATCTCCAATGTTGTTTTCACTGGCGACACAAACGCGATCGGATATTTTACGGCCATCAATACCACGTTAAATATGAGTGGTGGTTTCGTGATGACAACAGGAAGTACAAATGATGTTCCCGGCCCCAATCTAGATACCGGCGCAGGAATAGACAATGCACAACCTGGAGACTCGGATTTGACCGCGCTTGCTTTAGCTAATACGTACAACGCAGCGGTACTGGAGTTTGATTGTGTTCCTACAGACGATACACTTTATTTTAATTTTCTGTTTGGATCTGACGAGTACATGGAATATGTGTCTGGCGGATTTAACGATGTTTTTGCCATCTTTATTTCCGGTCCAAATATTCCATTTCAGAATATGGCCTGGATTCCAAGCACCACGATTCCTGTTTCGGTTGTGAATGTGAATGCTAATAGCAATGCTGCTTATTACGTGGATCA